>JAYSQG010000166.1:0-37296 GCA_043721685.1 Saprospiraceae bacterium
CGCATCTTGTGTATAGTCTTGCCGATATGACATAAACGGACGACCCAAACCATCTACGAATTGTTTACTAATCATAGCTGGCAATGTTGGTGTCGTTAAATTGCCAGGATAGCCGTCTGCATAAGTGACTTTGGTTTGAATATAATTGTTGTCCGTTGCACTGGTTCTCAAATGGTAATCGTATTCCATAGTCGCTTGTGGGTCAGTACCGTCCGTTTTCATACGGTCAATAACGGTTTTCAAACGACGATAGCCATCATAAACTGTAAACTTTGTTTTCAGACCGTTTTCATTGGTTTTGTCTGTCAAAAGGCGTTTGTTTTGGTCATAAGAGAATAACCATTTTAATTCCGTAGCAGGGGTATAAAATGGAGGAGTAGGAGTCGTCACCTTTATTTTTTTCTCTGTTAATAAGCCATTTGTCCATGAATAGGTAACAGGAATAGTAAACCCTTTTTGAGTAGTTGAGGAAGGTTTATCGTAATTATCAATTTGATAGCTATTTATTTTAAATTGTTCGATAAAACTTGTGCCTGTTTGATTTTGGTTGTAAAAAATGAAGGGTAGAATAGCATTCGTGACGACACTATTATTAGTGATGGAAAAACTTTTAAATTCGACTTTACTACCTTTGTTGAAATTGTTTTTAGTTTCTAAAGGTATGCCAATCATAAATTTATCAATCATAAGCTGTTTCGTACCTGTGATGGTTTCAGAAACGACAGAATTCATGGTCAATGCTGTCGCATTCGCCACCGAAGTAGCATCATAAGCATATAAATATGAAGTTGTTACATCTGACTTAGGTTCTCCATTGTTTATATTTATTATTTTCTGCTCAAGGATATTTTTGCGAATTTTATCATAAGTATTCTCTGTAACTATTGACATTTCTGACGGTGCTTGGATGACTGGGTCATAGTAATAGTCAGTGGTCGTTGTTTTTAATAAAAAGACGGGTGATGTATGAATTAAATAGGCCACAGCACGTGTTTCAGTTGCCCCTTGATAACCACCAACATCAATTGTTGTTGCTTGTTTCTGAACTACTCGAATTGCTTTGTCATCATCAAGCAATGTAGTGTATTCATTAACCGTTTTTTGAACAGGCAAGTCTGAGCTTTTACACAGTCTTTGTTCAATCAGTCTACCTCTTAAATGTTCATAGTCAATGACAGGGTCTTTGACAGGATTTACCAATTTGGTGGCATGTTTAGTCTTAACATTGAGTACTGTACGATTACAATTAGCAATATTATCGTAATTTGAAAATTTGAATACAGTATACGAATTATCTTTATTGATTTCTACCACTTCGGAATAAGTAACAGGACTGCCACTCGTTAAATTAATAGGATTCAAAGTCTGTTCATTCATAAATGAAAATTGGTTAATCGTTGTTTCACCAATTGTAGTCGCTGAAAGTTTATCGTAGTATTCAGGTACACTCCCCAAAATACCACTTGATACTGAGGGGGTGCTTGCGTTGTTGTAATTTTTAATGTATTTATATGTTTTCTCAATCGTATTGACTCCATCAGAGCTTGTAATTTTCCATATTCTCAACCCGCCTGCAATACCATTTCCATTATTCAAATATTCTAAATCCAACGGTGCATTTCCTACTTTACCGAGATTGGTAAGATTAGATCGTAGAAAATATGCAGAGTAATCATGTCGTTCGAATTCAAGTGTTGTAAATCCGCCTGTTGGATATGTCATTGTTGACAAAATTTCGGCTTGCATATTTGTAGTATGAGGCTCTCTCTTTACATAATAAATAGATTCATCAGACAAATTGGGTAGAGTACTCGGATCTAAAATGCCTTGCGATACATTGGAATAATATCCCCAATGGTCACAATTAACCCAGAGCCATAAGGCGGCAAAGGATTCATGTTGTAACCAAACTCCACGACAGGTATCGAATTACTTGGATCCAAAGCTGGCGGCGGTGTCGCTGTATAGTTGAAGTTATTAACATCAACTTGTCTAATCTTTTTAAGTTGTAATCTATTAGAAGGTGATTTTATATATTCTAAAACATAATGACGTAAAACGGTAGTTGTGCCTTTACTATAAGTCTTGATATCATTCAGTTTAAACCATTTCCGTTGGGTTAAATCAACACCATAATTATTTTGGATAGCCAATAGTGTTCCTTGGGGTAGCGGAGTCGTCTCTATTGGATAATCATCTGCATCATTGGTTGTAAGTGCCTTTTTTTCAAATTTAACTGTCTCATAAGGCGTTTGGATTTCAGACAAATAGGCATTTCTAAGCAAAGTAATATCTTTGACAATGCGTAATTCAGAAAAAAAATCAAAAGAACCTGTAACAGAATTGGGTATCCCACAAAATTTTATTGCCGTCAATTTATCAACGGCAGGTCATGCAAAAATAACGTGGGATGAAGTGGAAAATGCCATTAACTATACTATCCGATTTAAACCGAAATCAGAAACAGTTTGGCAAAACGGTCTTTTCAATCACAAAGGCACTTATACTTTTACACAATTGCAACCTGATACAGTTTATGAGTTCGAGGTCTGTGCTTTGGGACCCAACGGACTGATTGGTGAACATGCGACGACGCTACCTATATATGTGTCTTAGATAATGGTGAATAGTTTAATGGTGAATAACAATGCCTCGCTTTGGATAACCGAAGCGAGGCATTGTTGTTTTTTGAGAACTTTACAGTCATTTTTTTTAAATCAAATCAAGGACATGAGGCGAGAACCTTTTTTATTAGCAATAAATGAATGAGATGGAAATTAGGTATAACGTTTTGGACTATTTTAGCGTTCTTAGCGTTCTTAGCGTTCTTAGCGTTCTTTATGGCGTTAAGACCTACTGTTTCAGATTAAAATCAAAGACCTACAATATGAAACGTCGAGATTTCATTGCTCATTCTTTATTGTCTGCTGCCACATGGTATTTGCAAGTATTCATTTGAGTTATCCGAAGTTACCAGTATTCAGAATATTCAACAAAAAAAAGCCGCTTCGATGACTCGAAACGGCTCTTATATGTTTAGTTACTGAGGGGTATCAATAACGATAATATTCAGGTTTGAAAGGACCTTCAACCGCCACACCGATATAATCGGCTTGGTCTTTACGCAATTCTTCCAATTCAACGCCGATTTTTGCTAAGTGCAAACGAGCAACTTTTTCGTCAAGGTGTTTTGGCAACATATAAACCTTGTTTTCATATTTGTCTTCGTTTTGCCACAATTCGAGTTGCGCTAAAACTTGATTCGTAAACGAATTTGACATAACGAAAGAAGGGTGTCCCGTTGCACAACCGAGGTTGACAAGGCGACCTTCAGCCAAAAGGATGATGTCGTTGCCATCAATATTGTACAAGTCAACTTGTGGTTTGATTTCAACTTTTGTTGAACCATAAGTTTTGTTCAACCATTGCATGTCAATTTCGTTGTCGAAGTGACCAATATTACAAACGATGGTTTTGTCTTTCATCAAACGGAAATGTTTTTCAGAAACGATGTCTTTGTTACCCGTAGCGGTCACAACAATTTGTGCGCGTGGGATAGCATTTTCCATTTTGATAACTTCAAAACCGTCCATAGCTGCTTGTAAAGCGCAAATTGGGTCAATTTCTGTTACAATCACGCGGCAACCTGCACCTTTCAATGAAGCAGCAGAACCTTTACCTACGTCACCATAACCAGCGACAACAGCAACCTTACCAGCCATCATCACATCCGTTGCACGACGAATAGCGTCAACCAATGATTCTTTACAACCATATTTGTTGTCGAATTTCGATTTTGTTACCGAGTCGTTGATATTGATAGCTGGTAACGGCAAAGTACCTTTAGCCATGCGCTCATATAAACGGTGAACGCCAGTAGTCGTTTCTTCAGAGATACCGCCGATGTTGTGAACAAGTTCAGGGAAACGGTCAAGTACCATATTTGTCAAGTCACCACCGTCGTCGAGAATCATGTTGAGCGGCTTGTCGTCTTCAAAAGCAAATAGAGTTTGCTCGATACACCAGTCAAATTCTTCTTCATTCAAGCCTTTCCAAGCGAAAACAGGCGTACCTGTAGCAGCAATAGCCGCAGCAGCGTGGTCTTGCGTTGAAAAGATATTGCATGATGACCAAGACACTTCCGCGCCTAATTCAACCAGCGTTTCGATGAGAACAGCTGTTTGAATTGTCATGTGAAGGCAGCCAGCGATACGTGCGCCTGCGAGTGGTTTGGTGGCACCAAATTCTTCGCGCAAAGACATTAAGCCTGGCATTTCTGCTTCTGCGAGTTGTATTTCTTTACGACCCCAAGCCGCAAGGTTGATGTCTTTAACCTTATAAGGGAGTTTTTTTTGAGTTGCTTGCATTATAAAAATTTTATTATCAATGAATTAAAAATTTGTTTCCAAAAAGCGGTGCAAAGATACATATTAGGTTTCAAAACGTATTATTTTTTGAAAAGTTCTTATTTTTTTCAAAAAATCATTTGTTCATGTACTTTCTTTAGTTTCTCAAGATGTTCACAAAAATGAAGCCGCTCGATGTTCATTAAACTACTACTAATTCACAACTGTCACCTTAAATATGCAACTCGACTCATTACGCGATAAATCATAAGCGAACCATGTTAATGTAGTTGTACCTAACGGAAAGGTTGTTTCTGACAAAACGCTTTCTTGATTGGGCAATAGAGGAAGTAGTGTAATATGTGGACACGCATCTGTCACTGAAGGAATGGGCAGCTTAACCGTTGTTGCGTTTTGTCCTGTCGGTATTGTTACGGTCATATTGGTTGGGCAAGTGATGAGTGGCGCAATATTATCGTTCTCACAAGGGTCATTTCCTTTTGTAATGGTCACGGTATAGTCTTCAACTTCGCCTTTGTCAAAGGTTTCGCAAGGCGTTGGGTAGCTGCCGCTTTTCATACTGACACGCATCAATACGTCTCCTGTAACGGCTGTATTAGGGACTAAAATATTGACAATCATAGGATTAAGATTTTTGGCTTCCATAACTTTTTCATTTTCTTCAAAAACACCATTCCCATTAAAATCTATCCAAGCCCGACAAAAAGCAGTCGGCAGCACGCCCGACCAGCTCAAACCGGGCGTTATACTGAGGGGGTAGATATGACCCGTCGAAACGGTTGTTGAGAGGTTTGTAAAGTTGGAATAACCGAGCGTCGCATAATCTTTAAACTTATCGCTTGTGTTGTTGAGGCTGTCGAAACGCACGTTGGCAATCCACAATTCCCAAGGCGTTATGCTTTTTGAAGGGCAGTATTTTTCAATAAGTGTAGGAAATTTATTTCTGTAAAAATACACCACATCGCCTGTGCCGCCCACCATTGCAAAGCCGCCATCGAGGGTGGAAATCATATTCGTCGCCTTTGTCAAACCCTCTTGTTTGGGAACGATGATGCTGTCCAATTGTCTGCCTGTGCTGCCGCTTAGTTTGCGAACAATTGTACCGTTTTGCGTTTCAAGATAGACATCACCGTTTCGGTGCATCATAATCGCACCTGCATATTGAGGATTGCGGCACGTATCTTGATGACGTTCAAAAGCCCATAAAGTGTCGCCTAAACTATTGAATTTCATTGCTTTATAACTGTTTTTGGTGCAGTCACTGTCATAAGCTATTTGAGTTAATAAAACCAATAAATTACCATTTTCTGCTGGAAAGACGTTGTGATATTTACTTTTTGACGCATTTGATGCGCTGACTTTATGCCAAAGATAATTGCCTTGTGCATCTAAACGAACGACAACTGCCCCATCGCCTTTACCAGCGACGCAATCGGCAGAAGGCATATTTGTGGCATATTCCATATAGTAGCCGCCATCGGTCGTTTGCCATATTTTTGAAATCGGAATTTTTTTACTGTTAATAAGGTCAATACAACCTGTTCCATTTGGGCGAAGGATTTGGCTATAAATCAAGCCTTGATTGACCACTTTTTGCCACTGTATGTTGCCCAAAGAGTCGGTTTTGATGAGTTGTACCTTGTAAGTTGTGTCATTCGCTACTTGTGTCGCACCCGCTACTATGAACCCTTTATCGTTTGTTGGGATAACAAATTGCCCAAAATTGTCCATACTGAGGGGGTATGTTTTTGTCCAAATTATTGTATTATTTCTATCCGTTTTGGACAAAAGTAGATCGCGGTTTGGCTCTGTACCAACCGAATTTGTAAGGATATAATAGATAGAATCGTAGCGATAACGTCCGCAACTGCCCACAAAATCGTTTTCAATGTTCAACAAAACGCCTTGTGCATCTGTCCATAGATAACTGGCTTGATTGCTCGTATTACAATTGTTGATAAGGAAATTCGACCCATTATTGAATTCACCCAATGCAGAAGTCGCTGCGTGAATATTATAGGTTTTAAAAATACCTATATTTTGAGCCGAAAGGAAAGACGGGAAAAATAAAAGAATACAGAGACGTATTCCGAAATTGTGTAAACGTGAATGATTCATCTTGTTTATTTAAGAATGTGTCGTCCATAGCATGAACGGACAGTATATAAAATGGATAAAGCTGATTGCGGTTGGATTGTGTTTCTGAATAGTTTGTTTGTATGTAAAAACGTCACTTTTTGAGTTTGCGTATTTTTGACGATATTTTAATACAAACCCGTTGATTCTACGAATCAAAGGTATAATATACTGAGGGGATGTTACAACTTCACAAACTTTGGCTGCATATTCCGCCCTCGATTCGTAGAAGGTGAGACGAGAAAACGCCTTGTGGCAACTCTGATACATCAATTTGTGAGCGATTCATGCTTAAACATAAATCATCTCAAACTTTGTAACAAATTAACCTATTTTGGCAAGGTAAAACGGAAAGTAGAGCCTTGTCCCTTAACAGATTCGACCCAAATGCGACCGCCAAATTGGGTGACGATTTTGGCACAAATGGCTAAGCCGATGCCCGTTCCTTCGTATTCTGTCCGTTTATGCAGGCGTTGAAAAATCGTAAAAATACGTTCAATATCATTACTTTCTATGCCAATTCCATTGTCTTCGATGCTAAATATCCAGTGATCAGGCTGTTCTTCTGCACTGATAAGTATAATCGGGCGACCTGATGGGCGGCGAAATTTGATGGCATTGCCAATCAAATTTTGAAACAACTGTATGAGTAATGAGGGTACAGAAGACAGTGTGGGCATCTCGAGACAAAGAATATTGGCAGACGTTTCTTCGATATTGATTCTAAGATTCGCACGTGCCATGCGGACAACCTCGCCGATATCAACAGGTTCTGGATCTATCAGATTTTTGCCAATTGTCGCATATTGCAGCAGCGCATCTAACAAGGCACTCATGCGCCCTACGCCTTCTTTTATGAATTTAAAATACGTCTCCGATTCTTTCCCTAATTTCTCATGGTATTGATTTTCAATGATTTGCGTAAAAGAACCTATCATTCTTAAAGGTTCTTTAAGGTCATGGGAAGTGATAAACGCAAATTGACGGAGTTCCTCATTGACATGTTTTAACTGGTCGTTTTGCAAAGCAATTTGCCCGCTTTGTTCCAAAAGCAAGGCTTGATAGCTGTTTTCCTTTGTCAACGACTCAATTTTACGTTGCTTTTCACTCAAAGAATACTTGATTTCAAGGTCGAGCGCATGTAGGGAACGTTGTATTTTCAAAAAATCGGCTTGTCGGCGCGAATAAATCAATTGCGCTCGATATGCCCTGCGGAAATCCTTGACGCTTTCAAACATCTTTGCCAAAAGCCTAAAGCCACGCAGCTCGGAGGCATCGTCAAGCACACGTCGCGCGGCAGCAATACCTCGAATAGCCATTTTTGCCCCCCCCTCAGTATCTCCTTGTAAAAAAGCAATTTCAGCAAGGTTCAAGAGGTTGATTTGTCGCCCTGCGACATTGCTAACGCGGTCTGACATGAGTTCAGCCGCTTTTTGAGCATGTTCGATGCCTTCATCTAATTTTTTCAATGCCAACAATGTCCGACTAAGCAAGGCATGAGCATGAATAATCATCTCAATTTTCCCTTCTGCTGTAGCTGCCGACAATCCTTTCTCAAAATATTCAAGCGCAACCTCATATTGTTCGGCAGCATGGCGCAGGTTACCTATGTTGAGGTTAGTCGCAATTCTTATATTTTCATTTAGGACATCGTTATAGTCATTTAAGGCTATTTGGTAGCGGTCGAGGGCCTCTGCATAATTGAATAAATTGGCATATACGTTGCCGATATTAATAAGACAGTTAGCGACATTTGACCGATAGCCCAATTTTTCACTTTTTTCAAGAGACTCTAAAAAAAACGTGATTGCGGATTTGTAGTCGGAACCGATGCTGTGGACAATGCCCAAATTGAGCAAGGTCCATGCCTCCCGTTCCGAGTCACCTATTTGACGACTCAATTCGAGTAAAGGACGAATGTACTCTTCTAATTGAGTGAAATCTTGACGATGCAGATGAATTTGAGCTAAAAATTGAAGTAAATCAGCCTCTAAGGATAGTGTTTCTTGCCCACTTTTATATTGTCGAAGTATTTGCCACGCATCGGTTGCCAACGTAAGCGCAGCGCCATAATCATTCTGCCGTTCGTATAAACGAGCAGATTCTATTTGGGAACGAACATCTTGAATGATGTTAGATAATTGATTATCAATTACTTCTTCTTCCTTATTTGGGTTTGTATCCGAAAGCTTATCCGTCATGAGAGCTGAAAATCGTTTTTGATAAAGGGTCTCTGTCAATATCAACATTTAACTTACTATGCTGTAAAGTAACAAAAGTAAAATATTGTTTTGTAAAAACCGTCATTTATAAATATGTTAGAATAATTTGCAGTCTTTGACTCGGTTATTTTGAAAATTGGCAATAGGAAAGCTAATTTTGCTCTCATTAAATACAGTTAAACTTTTAATTTCTCAATATGATACAGCGTATTCAAAGTATTTTCCTGCTTTTAGCATCCAGTTCTCTCGGTAGTTTGTTTATGAACCCCGTTTCGTTTGCCGATTTTACAGAGCCTAACCCCTCAGTACCCGCTTCTTTAGATGGCTTTTTGAACATTTATGATGATAAAATTATGTTGGGTGTGACGGCTTTAGCGGTTACGTTAAGTCTGTTAACTCTTTTTTCATTTAAAAACCGTCCCAATCAAATTCGTTTTGCTTGGGTTATGATGGCTGTTACTGTCGTATTAATAGGTTTAGCTGTCTGGCAAATTCAAACTGTTAGTGCCATCGTGCCACTCAAAACATCCATTATGGGTTTCATTTCCAGCTCATTAGCTATCATTTTCGGCTTCCTCGCCATTCGATATATCCGCAAAGACGAGCTTTTAGTCCGTTCCGCGGATAGGCTTCGGTAATTGATTAAAATGCTATTTGTTAGTCACAATAACGAATAACTAAGTGTCTTAAAACTTCTATTTAGAAAGCTATTTTTTCACTTTATCACATAGAAACATAGGAGTTTTCACATAGGTACACATAGTTTTAGGGATAAAATCCGATATGAATCTATGTGAAAACACCTATGTTTCTATGCGACAGAAAGCCGAAACGGGAATTACTACCCCTCAGTATTTCATCAATTTACTTTGTCATTACGATTCTCCTTAATAACCAATCATCCCGCCCAATTTGCTCTATCAAGGCTACGAAATTGTATCGCTTCCGCTAAATGTTCGGACTTAATATTTTCACTTTCTGCTAAATCCGCCACAGTTCGAGCGACTTTTAAAATACGGTCATAAGCTCGCGCAGACAATTGCAGCCTTGCCATCGCCGTTTTCAGCAACTCCAACCCCTCCGTATCAAGGCTACAAACCTCACGCACCAAGCGGCTGGGCATGTGTGCATTGCTGTAAACGCCTTTTTGGTTCTTAAATCGTTCGTCTTGTATGTCTCGTGCCCGAACAACGCGGGCAGCAATCTCGACACTCGTTTCAGATTGATGATTCGTATTCGTCAACTCTTCCAATTTGACTGGTACAACTTCTACGTGTAAGTCAATGCGGTCAAGCAAAGGACCTGAAATCTTTGATAAATAACGTTTTACAACCCCAAAACCGCACACACAAGGCTTTTCGGGATGATTGTAATACCCACATGGACACGGGTTCATGGACGCAATGAGCATAAAACTCGCAGGGTAGTCAATAGTCAATTTTGCTCTCGAAATAGTTACACGGCGTTCCTCCATCGGTTGCCGCATGACTTCAAGGACAGACCGTTTAAATTCAGGCAATTCATCAAGGAATAAAACGCCATTGTGCGCCAACGAAATCTCTCCAGGCATAGGCGTTGAGCCACCACCGACCAAAGCCACATCACTGATCGTATGATGCGGCGACCGAAACGGACGTTTTGCCACAAGCGACGCTTCGGGCGGCAAAATACCTGCAACCGAATGGATTTTAGTCGTTTCTAAGGCTTCATGCAGGTTTAAAGGTGGTAAAATGGTTGGCAAACGCCTTGACAACATCGTTTTACCTGCGCCAGGAGGACCAATGAGTATGGCATTATGTCCACCCGCAGCCGCAATTTCAAGCGCACGTTTGATGTTTTCTTGACCGCGCACGTCTGAAAAATCAACATCGTAAATGCTGTTTTGAGCTGCAAATTCAGCGCGGGTGTCCACAACGACACGTTCTAATTGCCTTGTACCATCAAAAAATTCAATGGCTTCTCGTAGGTTTTCGATGCCGTAAACTTCGATGCCACTGACAATAGCGGCTTCTCGGGCATTGGCTTTTGGCAAAATAATGCCTTTAAACTTTTCCTGTCGGGCTTGAATTGCCATCGGCAAAGCCCCCTTTATCGGACGGACTGAACCATCGAGTGACAATTCGCCAACAATGATAAAATTTTCTAAATCATTAAAAACCAAACCATTAGCAGCTGCATAAACGCTGATAGCGATGGGCAAATCATACGATGCACCTTCTTTTCGCAAGTCAGCAGGAGCAAGGTTGACCACGAGTTTCATACGTGGCATACCAAACTTTGAGTTAATCAACGCGGCTTCAATGCGCTGCCAACCTTCTTTGACCGCATTATCGGGCAAACCAACGAGAAAGTAAAAGGTTGGAATTTTTTTGTCTTCATTTTGAGGTGGCAAACCACCTGCACTGACTTCGACGGTGATTGTCGTGGACTCGATGCCATGAACGGCGCCTGCATAAGTTTTGACCAGCATCTTCTCGGAGTATGTTTGTTTTGTTATGAATATGTTTGTCAATCCTGCGAAAGGTAGTTTTTACTTTTCAAATGGCAAAATACTGAGGGGGGTATTTTTTTAGTAAAACAGGGCAATAACAATACATTTTTTATAAAGTTATAGAATTTAAATCCATATCTTTCAACAAATGCTCTTCATCTTTATTGGTTTTAATAATTTTCAAGAAATCAGAACGCGGTATAATTTTTCCGCCCAAACTCGTCAAATGCCCCGTTTCTTGTTGACAATCAATGAGTTGAAAGCCCAATGCTTTTAATTTTTGAACAAAAGAAATGAACCCAAACTTAGAAGCGTTTGACTTAGAAGCAAACATACTTTCACCAAAAAAAACACGTCCCCAAGAAACACCATACAACCCTCCGACCAAATCATCGCCTTCCCAAACTTCGACAGAATGTGCAAAACCCCAATGATTTAAGGCTGTATAAGCCTCAATCATTTCTTCATTTATCCAAGAACCACCCTGACCTTCTCTATTGGTATTCATACAGTTACGCATGATTTTTTCAAAATATTGATTGTACGTTATCCTAAATTTCTTTTGATTAAACAACGGGCGCATACTTTTTGACACCTTCAACTCATCAGGAAAAAGCACCATCCGAGGGTCTGGCGACCACCACAGAATAGGCTCATAACCGATATTGTACCAAGGAAAAATGCCATTTTTATAGGCTGAAAGCAACCTTTCAGGAGTCATATCGCCACCAATAGCAATAACACCATCGGAATCCACCTTTTCAGGATCGGGGAAATCAAGCAGTAAAGGATTCAACCAAGAGACAGGAGACATAAGCTCTAATTTTATTTTTATACTATCAAAACACAAAAATACTGAGGGGGTCAAATGTCTATAATTAATTTCGGTTCTTTTTTAAAACTTACTTGTAACCTCATTCAACAAAGGCGTGTCATATCCACAAATAACTGTTCGGAACTGAACATTTAGAAAACAAAATTTCATAACAAATAATAATAATAATAATAATAATAATGAGACCAGAAGTTCTTGCCCTTTCCATTCCTATAATCGGAACGATAGGCTTATTCACAATGATAATTTTTTTACGCCGCTATCATAACATTGAGCGTATGTCCATGATTGAACGCGGTATGAACCCTTCTGATTTATCGAATAATTTTAGATCATTAAGGCGGAGAGAAAGAGATCCTTTGCGTTTTTTACGCATCGCTTGTGCGGTTATTGGCGTTGGTGTCGGCTTGTTTGTCGGCAATGTCCTACGCTCTTTCGACTTTTTGGACAGAGGCGGTATTGTTGCCGGGTTGGTTTGTATATGCGGTGGTATCGGCTTGCTTATCGGCTATTTTGTCCAAGCCAGTCTGCAAAACAAAGGGCATTTTCAAGAAAAACTCCCAGAAGACGACAGCGATATTTTATAGATGATAGTGGATAGATGATAATGGATAATGTAAAAATTATCCATTATCATCTCCTATTCCATCTTCAATGGCTGCTGTGAAAACCCTAAACCGATGCCCAAATCAACGACATTGCCTCGTCGTCCTTCCTTAAAATTCATCGGGCTAACTGCCAAACGCAACCGAATCGTTGATGTATTTAGTTTTGATTGAAACATCATACGTTTTGCTTTTACTTTATATTTATAATCGGCAAAAAAGCCAATAGTTGGGGCAAAACTGGCAATACTTGAGCCATCAGGTGAGATATAATCTTCTTGTGAAGGCAACGACAAAGCACCAAAACCAATGCCGACAAAAGGTGTAAATGCCAATCGCTCTTCTTCAATCAATTTATAGCCACCCACCAAACTCATGCTCAAAAGACTCACGGAAGTATCTTTTGCCCAAAAAGCATCTAAATATCCAAATTCCTGTTTGATACGAGAGTTGCGAAACTGTAAACTACCGCCCAAAAACCATTTCCTTTTGTGAAAATTCAAGTCCGCACCAAAAACCCATGTAGGTTTCACAAATTTACTGAGGGGGTCATTCAACGTCGAAAAACCTGCCCAAATATCGCCTGAAACATAAACTTTGCTGTTATCCACATACTTTTCCAACTCCGAAACCTTCTTGCTTTTTAGCAAACTGTCGGTTCGTGCCGCTTCAATTCTGTATCTTTCTGTTTGCTCTTTTTCTAAAACATAATCTCGAAACCAACCGGGATAAACGTTGTATTGAATAGCAAATTTCAAGGATTTGGGTTGTGGATGAAATTCCGAAATCTCACTCAAAACGCGTACAACTTCGGCATCAATTTCAGGTGTTACAGAGTCAATAATTTCAATATCTACTATTTTTCCAACCAAATTGACCGTAAAACCGACCATGCCATCAGGTGCTTTTTCAACTCGAAATGATTTCGTGGGCAATTTAAATTCCTTCAAAAATACATTCCGAAACGCATCAAAACCGCCTGAAAATTCGGTCAATGAATCGTCGTAACGCAATTTCGGCGGTCCAGTTGTGTCGTAACGGGCTATGGCGAAAATGCCTTCTTGCGCATAGATATTGCTCAAGTAAGAAAAAAAGATGAGTAAAATAAATAAATGTTTTTTCATTGATAATCAAGTGTTTATCGAGAAAATGGTCAAAAGAATTGATTGTTTCAAGTATCAAATATTTAAAAATAATCCAAAAATAAAAAAAACGCCTTGAATATTTTACTCAAGGCGTTTTTAAAATAAAAATCCTGCATATCCGGAGCAATAGGCACTTTGAAATTGATTTTCAATTATTTCACATTGATTTTAGATGCACCATGCCCTATAATTTTTAGCAGTTTAAAAGGCTCTTTGGCATTTGTTTCAAATATTATTGTCTTGTCAATATCATCAATATCTATCTCATTTTTATAAGTAAACTCAAAAGGTGTTGTCTCTGATACGCCTAACGTGTTTTTTTCTATTTTTCCTTTTGTACAGCCACATTCGTAGCCAATATTAGTAATATTGAGTGTTTCTCCGCCAATATTCTTGACAGTCAGCCGGATGGAGACGGAATCACCTACACTGACAAATCCAAGTTGCAAAGTATCTTTTTCTAATTGGATTTTTGGTTTCTCGGTACTATTCGTTAGGCTTTGACAACTTGCCAATAAGCCAAGAGTGATTAAGATAAAAAATAATTTATTCATTGAGTAAATCTTTTATTTTGTTTGTTGTAATTTTGAAATATTCATTGTCATCATCAAAGCTGTAGCCGCTGTATGTATGCCTGATAACACCTTTCTTATCAATAATAACCTCAAGAGGGAAACTTTGAACTTTCAAATTTTGAATAAGTATATTCTTTTCATCATAAAAATTTTCTGCATACATTTTCCCCCTTGCACCCTCAGTAAAAGATTGAAAATCATCTATTTCTGCATTATCAATGTAAATAATTTTGAAAGGCAGATTTTTGAACTCTTGCGCGATTCGTGGGAGTATTTTCTCTTTCATCTTGCACGGAGCGCAACTTTTAAAAAAGAACTCAAGCAAATAGATAGAATCTTTTTTAAATTCGTATTTAACCCGATTATCAGTTGTATCTTTTAAAACCGTATTAGATATAAATTCCGTAAAAGATTTACCTATTAGGTTTGAGTAAACCGTCATTCTTTTTTGAGCAGTATCTTTCGGCATATAACTAAGAGCGAGGTAAGAAATTAAAGATACCATGCTAATACATACAAAGTATTTAGCCATTTTTGAAAAAGAGTTAAAGAAATACCCTAAACTCAAATTTGTCATTATTAAAAATCCTGTTATGAGTATTATTTGAATATTAGGAGATCCGGGCAAGAGTAAAACACCGACCGACCAAAGTATCGTAGTAGCAAAAAAGAGGCTTACTATTCTTTGTTTATCATAATAGACACGAAGAGATATACCAGTTAAAAAGTACAATAAAGATGGACCGAGTAGTGCCACAGAGTTTATATGAAAGAATCTAAAAACTGAAGAAGCTGCAAATAAGCATGTGCCTGCCAATATAACAATAATAAAATCTAATATTTTTTTCATAACTTTTTATATTTTTCAAGGCTTGGGATTAAGCCCCAAGCCTTGAATTTGAAAACGCATTAGAAAAAATCAATTGCATATATTTACAGTAACTGTTACGCAACTACCAACACAGTTAAAAAGTCCGAGAAAACCGCATCCCCATTCCGCTGGACACCCACTATTCCCGTTACAGTATTTGGTTGAAGCATAACATCCATTTATTCCTTGAAAACCACCACACCAATCACTAGTAGCACTACATGAACAATCGAGTACATACCTTAAATCTACTTGATTTGAAGGTCTATCTACAAAAGGCACAGCTAATAATTTTTGTTTGATATTGTCGGGAATAGGCGTATAAGTAGGCTTTTCTTTCACTATGTCATTCACAAGCCAAGCAACTTCATGCGGTTTAAAAAGCTGCATAGCTTGACTTTGCCATCCTTCTAATTGTGCATCTTTATCACCTTTCTTCAGAGATTTGGCAAATCGCTGTGCATTTAAAGCAGGAATAATACTATTGACGAAATCCTTTTGCTCATTCGAAAGTGTGCCATCTGTTAAACATTCCGAAAGATGCCTTTTCCAAACTTCAGCTTTCTCGGCTGCATTGAGCAAACGGAAAGATATTTTCCGCTCATCTTTGGTATTCATAGACATCGTCGCAGAAATCTTAGCCAAATCAATTGGCAATTGTTCATTGTTCTTAGTACAAGAAGAAATGAGAAACAGTGCTGTGATAAAAGACATCAAAATTTTGAACATTTTTTCCATTTTAAGTTCTAATTTTGTGATGAAATAATACGGAACACTTTCTTTTTCGTTTCGGCGGAAGAAAACGAACACTCTCGCAAAGTGTTCCCAAAAAACGCCGTAAAATGATAGAGGTTAATCCTTTCTTTTTCGTTGCGACGGAAGAAAGTAGATACCCTCGCAAGGTATCAAACCGCCGTTCCCGTTCATGCATAACATGTGCGGGAATTTTTTTTAAACAGGTGGCATCATTTCCTCCTTATTTTTAAAAAGTGAAATAATAGAAATATCGTTGTCGATACCTCTCAGTATAAATAGATAATTTATTGAAAAACAGGTACTTAGTTGCTGAATAGGATTGCTGAATAGGATTGCTGCGATTTTTGTATTTTAGTTTTCATTGATAAAATTTTGTTTGAAATTTGATTAGGGCACAAAAGTAAGAAATAATTTCATTAGTGCTTTAACTTTAACACTCATTTATCGAAATTTTATTACCATTATATGTTAATGTTTTTTAATGTTTTGCAACAATTATTGAGGGGGTTCTTTTTTAATATTTTCATCCACCTTCTCCTTCGACCTTATCAAATGTTTCACAACTTGCTTCGTCGCTTTTTTGCCAATCAACAATTCCAAATCCTCCGCCGACGCTTCTCGAATCCGCTTCACAGAACCGAATGCCGTCAGCAATTTTTCAGCTGTTACTTCACCAATGCCTTCAATGCCTGTCAATTCAGTTTGAATAAAATCCTTAGACCGTTGATTGCGGTGGAATGTTATGCCAAAACGATGCGCCTCGTTGCGGGCTTGCTGAATGAGTTTAAGCGACTCCGATTTTTTGTCAATATACAAAGGAATCGGGTCATTAGGAAAAAATATTTCTTCCAATTGTTTTGCAATACCCACCACAACCATTTGATTTTCAATACCTAACGCTTTTATACTTTTCATCGCAGAGGATAATTGCCCTTTGCCCCCATCAATAATAACGAGTTGCGGCAGCGAATCGCCTTCACTCAACAGCCGTTTGTAGCGGCGATAAACGACCTCTTCCATCGAAGCAAAATCATTCGGTCCTTCAACCGTTTTGATATTGTAATGCCGATAATCCTTTTTCGAAGGTTTGGCATTTTTGAAAACCACGCACGCCGCCACAGGGTTTGTGCCACCCAAATTTGAGTTGTCAAAACATTCGATGTGAAAAGGTACGTCTTCCATTTGTAAATCTGACTGCAAAGTTTTTAAAATCCGTTCAGCCGAAGTCTGTTTCTGCGACTTTAAAATCTCTTGTTTTTGACGTTGTAACACAGCAAAACGCGCATTTTGTTCTGATAATTCTACTAATTTTCGTTTATCACCAATTTTGGGAACAATCACAGTTACTGATGGGTCGGCAAATTTGAGTTCAAAAGGCAGTAAAATTTCTTTGTTTTCACTCAAAAATTTATCACGTAAATAAGGCATAGCAAATGCTAACATCGAATCTTCGTCTTCATCCATGTTTTTGGTCAACTCCAAAGTATAGGTGTGAATAATCGCTCCGTTCACAACTTTAAGGTAATTGACATAAGCCATTTTTTCATCTGTGGCAATTGAAAAAACGTCCACATCTGAAATCGTTGAGCTAACAATCGTTGATTTTCCTTGATAATCTTCAAAAGCAGAGAGTTTTTCCTTCAAATTTTGTGCTTTTTCAAATTCTAAGGCTTCCGCCAAAGCCGACATTTCTCGTTTCAAATGTTGCCGAACATTGCCAAATTGGCCCCTCAGTATATTTCGGATTTGAGACACTTTTTCATTGTACTTTTCCTCTTTTTCAAACCCCACACAAGGCGCAGCGCAGTTTTTGATGTGATATTCCAAGCAAACCTTGAATTTTCCTTTGTCAATCAGGTCTTGTTGCAGGTTTAAAGTACATGTCCGCAACTGAAAAAGCTGCTTAATCAAATCCATCAACTGCTGAACCCGATAGCCCGACGTGTAAGGTCCAAAATACATTGAGCCATCGCGCACCACCCGCCGCGTGACGAAAACCCTTGGAAATCGCTCCATTTTGATACAAATATAAGGATACGACTTGCCATCTTTCAACATCACATTATAACGTGGCTGATGCTCCTTGATGAGCGCACACTCCAACAACAGCGCATCTTGTTCGCTGCCCACAATCGTAAACTCGATGTGATGCGCCAAACGCACAAGGGCTTTGGTCTTGATTTGCCTATCTTTTCGCTCGCCAAAATAGTTAGATAAGCGATTTTTAATGTTTTTAGCTTTCCCAACATACAAAATCACGCCTTTTGGGTCTATGAATTTGTAGATGCCTGCTTGTATCGGCAGCGTGGGTGCTATTTCTTGAAAGTCGGTGGTTGTCATATTTTAATTTTCAAAACCCAAAAATAAAAAAAACGGCTCGAAAATTCATTCAAGCCGTTTTTGGATAGAAAATACTGAGGATACACATTTAAAAATTGAAATCCAATTGTCATTTAAAAAGTTTATCGAAAAATGGATTATGCCTTTCTTGAGAAAAATTCAATAATTTTCTAAAAGTCATTACCTCAAAATGTAGATTTAAAGCAGGTTCAATTTTGAAATAAGACCCAAATGGAGTTTTCTTCCATCCTCTATCTGTATTAAATTCTGCCAATTGGCTGGGAATAACGTCCAGAATCACAAAACCAAATTTTGGCGTAGTCTTATGTACTACAACTTGATTCCCTTTATAATTTTTTTTATTAGGCTGATATAAAAACTCATCGAAATATGGGAGAATTAAGTCAGAAAAGTCCCATCTATAATCAGTTTTTCTTTTCTGGTGTGCTGTATCACCAGGTCTTTTAAATTCAAAAATAACCATTGAGTTAATTTCACCACTACTTTTATCTCCAAAACTTATAGGATTATCAAACATTTTAGGGTTATCAATCAATAGTAAATCAAGTTCTTTCCTACTTTGTTTTTGAGAGTAAGATGTTATTGGTTTGTCAGAAGCAATAAACTTGTAAGTAATAAAGCGTTCATCCAATAACCAAAGATTATGGCTTTCATAATCAATTTCATTATTTGTGATTCCTAATGGAAAAATTAATCTGTGAATATCTTCTTCTAATTTATAAGAACCATTTTCATCTGCATCTAAAAATTTATCAAAAAGCTCTAAAATAGCTTTTCTTCTAATCATATAATCAGCCAAACTATCTGAGTCATAAGCTGCCTTTATCTTTATTTCGTCTATAATATGATTTATTGCTTCTTCACTTATCGTTTTATTATCTATAAACTTTTGAATATTTTGTTCAATATCTTTTCTTGCTGTAAATGAAATCTTATATAAATATTCTTCTAACTTATCTTCTGATAAATTAGGGGGAATTGATTGTAAAATATTAGGGTTCTTTAAAAAGCTATGATATCTGGGAGCTTTTTTAATAATATAAGATTTAATTTCATTGAAATTTTTTGCTTTAGCTTGTTGAACAAAAAGCTCATATTCTTTCTCTATGATTTCAGATACATTAGTTTCTATGTCTTGGAAAGTAATAGTGTCATTAGATTGGAATAATAGATTCTCTCTTTCTTTTGGAATATTAAAACCATTTCGAGTTCTATATGCTTTAAGATTGAGATAGTCCGAGACTATATATATATCAAAAAAATAATAATTACTTTGTAGTAATACAGGATAACTAAATATACTATTTACATATTTTAGGTTTCGAGGATTGCCAACAGACCTATTGTTCGCACAATAGTGTAGGTAGTTATTCTTCCTATTTCCTTCTTTTAAAGTTTTGGTAATATAAAGTTTAAACTTTTTATCTTGAATTAAAAAGTCTCTTTCTTTCTCTTTAGAAACTTTTTCAAATAATTCATTAACAGCCTCTCCGACATTATTTTCCGTATCAATTATATTAATAGTAGGTAAAGAATTGTTTAAATAATATATAAAACAATGTTGCATTATTATTTCAGCAATTTGGCGAACGGTCAATGCTGATTTCTCAATAATATTTTCATTATTACAGTTTTTTATTTCTACTATTGTCTTAAATTCATTTAACTCGCTTTCTTCGTGTCTGATTAATTCTATTTCTTTATCTGAAGTAAATTTAAATTCTTTAATAAACCATTTATCTTTTTCTTTGAAATTACTGTGTACTTGATATTCATCAAAAGCGGCTAATACTGTAAATCTACCTATCCCTTTACAACCGAACTCTTTATTAATTTGAGAGAAAGGTGTTTCAAAGGATTTAAAATTGGCACTATTAAATCCTGTTCCATTATCTATTATTTTAAATGCTGAAATAGTTTTTATATTATCAAGTGTCGGAGTTTTAGGAAGCCTACCTCGTTCAATCTTAATTTGGATTAATCTTTCAGATTTAGGAAGACCTGATTGCTGCAAACTTATGATAGAATTAACAATACATTCTAACAATGGTAACAATACATCGTCAGAAGTTAAATCAACTGTTTCTACAATATTTTTTACAGGTACAACCATTTGAAATATAGTTTAGCGTATATGAAAAATAAGAAAGTATAAGATATAAAACATTTTTGTCCACAAAAGTAAAACTTTTTATAGGTTGAGTATATTTTTTAAAACTTTTTTTAGTATTTTTTGCACGGCGTTATCTCAACCCTCAAACACCACCTTTTTATAAATATTTTTCAAAGAAACAAACTTACCTAACACCTTGATTTTCTGTTCCAAATCAAAATAATCCACGTTTTGCCATTCATTGACCCGTTTTGTTCTGTTGAAAACTTGAACGTGTGGTTTGTTTTGTTCCACATATATAATGTGTTTTAAAGAAGGAATTGTTTTATAACAATCTAATTTTTCGCCTAAATCAAAGTTTTTTGTAGAACTTGAGAAAACTTCAATGATAACGGCTGGGTTTTGAGTTGCTGTTTTTGTTTTAGCATATTTATATTCTTCTAAAACACCTTCTATGATATGTACATCGGGTTCGTAAATGTTGCGGCACTCGGCAGCATAGATAGGGCGGTTGCTGCCAAAAACTTCAAAACTATCTTCTTCAAGTTGACTTCTAAATGCAAAAATAAAATTGGAAACAATCCTTTCGTGATTTGTTGCTGCGTAACTCATAGTACCGACGATTTGTTTGTTATGAAACTCTATACGATATTGGGGCAACTCAATGAGATGCCAAAACTCCGATTCTGTTGCAGGAATCGTGATGAAATCTGATTCATCAAACAGATATTTAAGCGTTTCTGCCGTAATCGGCGCAGTTGCGATAGCTGTCATGTCATTTATTTTTTGACAAATTTAAGCATTTTTTGATAAAAACAAGACGTTTTTACTGAGGGGATCATTTCTTCTTCGTCAACACGGCTCTTTGACTAATCACCACAGGAAATGTCTTTACCACAGGAATATCTTCCTCTCCCACTTTCTGTCCGCCTGATTCGCTGACCGATTTTTCTTTGCCAAAAATAATTTCAAAAATCATTTTATCGCCTTGTTTTTCATACGTTGACGTTATCCAATTGCCCGCAACAATGTAGGAACAAAACAATTTGTTCCCGAGCAGGTACGATTCCATTTTGATGGAATTCATTTCGTCGAGGAGGTATTGTCCTTTTGATGGGTCTATCGCTCGGAGCATGTACGGGCGCATGCCTTTTACACGGTCTTCACCGTAAATAATGTTCCAATTATAAACGCCTGCCTTTCCAGTTTGGGACATCAAACACGTCATCGGGATGGATTGCGTGATGCCTTTGGCGTTAAAAATGTCGAGCGTTCCTGTCCATTCGCCGAACCAGGATTCTGGAAATTTTTGTTTGGTCGTCACCATCACTTCTGGAGTCGTTTGAGGTGCTACTTTCGTTGGTTTTGTTATACTTTTGCTGCACGCAACGAGCATTGTTGCACACAGTAGCCACATTAATTTATTCATAACTCTCTGATTACTAATGACTTGTTTAATGAAAAATAAATATCCAATGAAGGCACTTATGCCCTTTCTGTTTTTCTTTTTAATGTTTTTTGGAAAAAATGTGGCTCAAACGGCTTATTTCCAACAAGAAGTGAATTATCAAATGGCTATTTCGCTTGATGATAAAAAACATGTGTTGACGGGTACGATTGAAATGGATTATCACAACAATGCGCTCCAAGCCCTTGATTTCGTGTATATTTTGTTGCAACCCAATGCTTATAAATCCAAAAATTCGGCTTTTGCAAAACAATCCTTACGCAACGGCTCGACTCGTTTTTACTTTGCCGAATCGTCTGAAATGGGCAATTTGTCTAATCTGAATTTTGAAGTTGAAGGCAAAAAAGTAGAGGTAGAAGTAGATAAGTCTAATCCCGACGTCGCAAAGGTAAAACTTAACGCACCGATTCCCTCTGGAAAAAGTGTCAAAATTACAACACCTTTTACATATAAAATACCGTTTCCGTTTTCTCGCGGCGGTCATGCGGGGCAACAATACTTGATGACGCAATGGTATCCGCGTCCTGCGGTTTATGATGCGAAGGGTTGGCATCCACAACCTTATCTTGACCAAGGCGAATTTTATCAAGAATTTGGCTCATTTGATGTCTCGATTACGCTGCCTGAAAATTATGTTGTAGGCGCAACAGGTGTGTTGCAAACACCTTCAGAAGTTGCTTTTTTGAATGAAAAAGTAAAATATACTGAGGGGGTGATAAGTGATAAGTTGAAAGTGAAAAGTAGCGGGGTTGATTCGTTTCCAGCTTCTTCTGATAAACTGAAAACGATTCGTTATAAGGCAGACAAAGTGATTGATTTTGCTTGGTTTGCAGACAAACGTTTTTTGGTTTTGAAGTCTGAAGTGGCGCTTAAAAATTCAGGTCGCAAGGTGGAAACGTTTTCTTATTTTCCGCCAAAATACGCTGCAACATGGTCAAAATCAACGAATTATATCAATAGAGCTATTCAATTTTATAGCGAAAATGTAGGTGATTATCCACATCCACAAGCGTCTGCGGTCATGTCTGATGAAGGTTTTGGGGGTGGCATGGAGTACCCGATGATAACGGCTTTGTCGGGCAGTTTTACGCCTCGAGTTTTGGATAATATCATCACCCACGAGGTCGGTCATAATTGGTTTCAAGGTATTTTGGCATCTAACGAGCGTGACAATCCTTGGCTCGATGAAGGTTTAAACTCCTATTATGACCACCGTTACGATACAGAATACTATGAAAATAACATGGGTCTATCTCGAGAGAATCGGGCAGGAGACGAACTACCACCCTTCTTGACTAAAGGTTCGGATTATAAGCTAAATGAATTGGCAGCGCAATTTTTCAGTTTTACACACCGTGACCAAGCACCGATGACGGCATCGGATAAGTTGACTTATTTAAATTATGGTTTAGCCGTTTATGAAAAAACAGCGCAGTCTTTGAAGATTTTAGAGACACAAGTGGGTCGTCAAAAATTCGACGAAATCATGCAATCTTACTTCAAACGGTGGCAGTTCAAACACCCGCAACCCGAAGATTTTAAGAAAATGTGGACAGATGAGGCGGCAGATATTGGTGATGTCTCTTGGTTTTTTGATGGCTTAATGGGTTCAACAAAACAAATGGATTATAAAATCACAAAATTATCAGAAACCAAAGAAGGTTTTTGGCAAGTAACTGTCAAAAATGTGGGCAAAGTGGCTGCACCTTTTACCGTTTCAGCAATCAATAATGTGGACTCTGCGGTTTATACAGTAAGGATTTCGGGCATTGAAAGCGGTCAAACGTCAGTCGTTTTGATTCCCAAAAGAGACGATGCGAAGATGTTGGTTATTGACAATAAACATGAATTGTCAGATATTAATCGTCAAAATAATAATGTCAAAACGTCTGGTTCATTCAAAACTTTTGAGCCTATTCGTTTGAGTTTAATACCTCGTTTGGACAATTCAAAACGCACAAATATTTATGCAACGCCAATTTTTGGGGCGAATACTTATGATGGGGCAATGGTGGGATTGTGGCTCAATAATGGTCTTTTACCTTTGAAAAAATTCGAGTGGTCGGTTGCCCCAATGTATGGTTTTCGGTCAAAAACGCTTACAGGTTTAGCAAATGTGGATTATCATTTTTTTACAAAAAACAATGAAATAACGCTTGGTTTAGGTGCAAGACGTTTCAGTTTTGACTTCAACGATAAGTTTAAAGAGCCATTGAGTTATCAACGATATACCCCCTCAGTAACGATTAATTTTGGTAAAAACCCGACATCACCATATAGCCATAAAGCGGAATTGAGGTATATTTTCCTTAAACAACAAGGCTTTACATTCGATACGGCAGGTGTAAAAACAGGTAAAGCTTATGACAATTCCAACATCACAGAATTAAGTTATTCAGGTTTTTTGAAAAACGCTTTGGGCAATACGTCTTTTCGTTTAGCCATTGAAAATCAACAATATACGTCTGGAAATGACAATTATGGTTACGTAAAAACAACGCTTGATGTGAAACGTGACTTCGTTTATCAAAAAGACAAACGGTTTTATTCACGCCTTTTTGTGGGCGGTTTTTTGAAAAATACAGGTAGTGATGCGGGTAACTTTTACGGTACACGTTCACGCGGCAGTTTGGGTTTAGCAAGTCGCGGTAGTAATGATTATCGCTACGACGGTCTGTGGCTTGGTCGCAACGAGGAAACAACTGTGGCAAGTCAACAAATTGACCCAACTACTGAGGGGGGCATGAAATTTACTTTGCCCGCAGGGAACTCGACGGAAGTCGGTTTTAGCAATAGTTTTGTCTTTGCACTCAATTTATCGCTTGATTTGCCTGTCAATTTGCCTAAGTTTTTCAAGGTAAAACCTTATTTTGATTTGGGTTATTTCAAAGATACACGTCCTGCGAGCCTTCGTTCTACCACAAATACGTTGATGAGTGGCGGCATTCAATGGGATTTATTCGGCGATGCTGTGAGCATTTATGTGCCTGTTTATTTCAGTGGCAAACCTTTGGATGAAGACCCGAATAGTTTTAAAGCCTTGATGTCGAAGCGGGGTAGTTTTTTAGACCGCATTACTTTCAGCCTTAATTTGAAGGAGTTGAATCCGCGTAAGCTGATTCGGAGTATTGCGAATCAATAACGTTTTTTTTGTCATCCTAAGAAAAACCAACACTTAAAAGATGTCGCCTAAAACGAAATAAACCATGTACTAACGTCGGCAGGGTTAGAAACCCTGCCGACGTTTGGAACGAAATGATTCATTTTCAAGCATTTAGATTCTTTCACTTCGTTCAGAATGACAAAAAAAGGCAGTAAACGAACAACCGTTTACTGCCTTGTATTTTTAAGGACTAAACCTTTTGCGACTTATTTACCACCCACAGGCGTAACGCTGATAGCGGGCAAACCGAGTTTTTGACGCACGGCGTTTTGCAAGTCATTTTTCTCATCTGCATAAAGCAAAGAACCTGAAGTTACGTCAACGACATAAGTATAGCCTTGCTCTTTTGCGACTTCACCGATGGCTTTATTCACTTTGTCAAGAAGCGGCTGGTACAAATCTTTACGTTTTGTCGCCATTTGTTGCTGCATTTCTTGCTCGTATTGCTGAATTTTAGCTTGCTCTTCTTCAAGAGCTTTCTTTAGCTTCTCTTGTTCGATAGGAGCTATTTCGCCTTTTTGCACTTTTTCTTGAAAAGCTTGCGCTTTTGCTTGAAAAGCAATGACCATCAAAGAGTCTTTGTTCGTCAAAGCCTTAGCGAAGGCTTCAAGTTGAGAATCTGCGGCTTTCATTTCCGTCATATCGGCAAGGATAGCTTGTGCGTTTAAATAACCAATTTTTTGCTGTGCATTTGCTGTTGTTGCGAAGCCAACAAGCATAAAGATTATCGCTTTTACTGCGTTTTTCATTGTCTAATTAACGTTTTTAAAATGTATGTCTGAAAAAAAAATTCAAAAAAGTGGGCGAAGTTAAAAGAAAGCGGTATTGAGTGATGAAGAAAGTGGTCTTTTTTTATAAAAATATCAAGTTTCCTCTGTCAGAATACACTCAAATTACATTTTTTTAACCATATCTACTATCTGTTGTGTCTTATCGTAAGTCGCATTGGCGAAAATTAAACCCGCTGAACTGCTTTTATCCAGTATCAAATCATAGCCTTTTTCATTGGCATATTTTTCAATCGCGGAATAGACTTTGTCTTGAATGGGCTTCACAAGCTCTTGTCTTTTTCTGAACAATTCGCCTTCTGCACCAAATTTAACACGTTGCGCTTCACGGGCTTCTTTTTCTTTTGCCATAATTTCGTCTTCGCGTTTTTTACGGGCTTCTTCGTTCATCAAGACTTGTTCTGCTTGGTATTTGTTGTACATACCCTTGATAACGTCTTGTTGTTGGGCAATTTCACCGCGCCATTTCATAGCAACTTTATCCAATTCGTCTTGTGCTTGCTTGTATTCTGGCAAAGCATTTAATACTTGATTGACATCAATAATCGCTATTTTCTGTGCATTCAAAGACAACGTTAAGAACATCATTGTTGCTGCTGAAAGGAGAATTTTCTTCATCATATTCCGAAAGTTTAAATAGATTTTTATAATAGAGTTTAATAATTACTCACAAAAATAAGGTTTTTAGGCTCTGTACTTATATTAAGACGAAAAAATACCCCCTCAGTATCAAGCCCACTTTTATGCTTCTTTTGAAAGCAAAAAGTATAAAAAGCTGTAAATCAATACCTTATATTCCTGTACTGCTTTAAAAGCCTTTTTTTTTAACAGCGATTTAACGCAACATTAAATCTGAATTAACGGATAACACGATGGTTGACGACCAATAATTAAAAAAAATGGCTTTAAATATCGAATTTCGCCCTTTATGTTTTGCTCAACCAAATTCTTCAAACCAAATTATTAACGACTAATGTCAACAACACATTTTATCAGCCGCGAGGTATTAACCCTTGAACGGCTTGATTTTATTTTAAAAAACAAGCAAAAACTCGCCCTCAGCACCGAAAGTCGCAAAGATACAGAGGGGTGCTATCAATTTTTGCAACAAAAGTTGAAAAATACGGGAGAAACATTTTACGGCATCAATACGGGCTTTGGTTCGCTTTGCAACGTCCGCATTACGGCTGACCAAATTGAAAAATTGCAGCAAAATCTCGTCCGTTCTCACGCTTGTGGTGTAGGCGATGAAGTGCCGCCAGAGGTTGTCAAAATCATGCTTTTGCTCAAAATCCAAAGCCTGAGTTATGGGCATAGCGGTGTGCGTGTCGAGACTATTGAGCGACTCATTCAGCTTTTTAACGATGACGCTTTGCCCATTATTTATCAACTCGGTTCACTTGGTGCATCAGGCGATTTAGCTCCTTTGGCGCATTTGAGTCTGCCGTTGCTTGGAGAAGGTCATGTTTTTTATAAAAATGAAAAAAAAGAGACCCCTCAGTATTTAGCCGAAAAAGGCTTAGAACCTCTGACTTTGCAAGCAAAAGAGGGTTTGGCTTTGCTCAATGGCACACAGTTTTCAGCCGCATATGGTGTTTGGATTTTGCTGAAATCGCAACGTCTTTTATCGCAAGCCAATCTCAATGCAGCTATTTCCCTCGATGCTTTCGATTGCAAGCTCGAACCATTTGACGAACGCTTGACGCGGGTGCGTCCTCACTTAGGTGCTGTAAAAGTGGCTGCTGAAATCCGAAATATACTGAGGGGGTCTGAAATTGCAACGCAAAACAAGACGGCGGTGCAAGATCCTTACGCTTTTAGGTGCATTCCACAAGTGCATGGGGCAAGCCTTGATGCCATTCGGCACATCGAGCAGGTCTTTGAGACTGAAATAAACAGCGTGACCGACAACCCGACGATTTTTCCCGACGATGATGAAATACTGTCTGGTGGCAATTTTCATGCACAGCCCTTGGCTTTGGGACTCGATTATTTGGCGATTGCATTGTCTGAAATAGGCAGCATTTCAGAACGTCGAACTTTTCAGTTGTTGACTGGACAGCGTGGTTTGCCTGTTTATTTGACCCAAAACGGCGGCATCGAATCGGGTATGATGATAGCACAATATACAGCGGCTTCAATTGCGAGTCAAAACAAGCAATTGTCAACGCCCGCTTCGGTTGACAGCATTGTGTCGTCGAACGGGCAAGAAGACCATGTGAGTATGGCAGCAAATGCAGCGACAAAATGCCAGCGCGTCGTCGAAAACGTAGAACGATTGCTTGCTATAGAGTTTATGGCTGCGATGCAAGCTCTTTCCTTTCGCCACCCTGTAAAATCATCACCGTTTATTGAAACAATGGTTGAAAATTATCGAAAAATAGTGCCTATACTGAGGGGGGATAAAATATTGAGTGGTGACATATTCAAAACTATTGACTATTTAAAAGATATTTATTTTTATAAAAATTGATAAATAATAATTGTTTAAAAATATATTAATCAGTAAATTACATAATCACAATAATTCAAATAAATAATTATTGGCATAGTTATTGATAGTATTTAATTGTAAGTTTTGGTTAAAAATTGTAAGATTCGTTTTAAGGGGCTCGTAGTATGACAATATACTGCGAGTTTTTTTTTTTGTGCTGAATTGACGTATTTTTCCGACTTTTGTCGTTTCTAAACAAAAGACATTTTTTATGCGAAAATTCTTAATCATTGCAGGTATTGCCATTCTAAGCATTCTCAGTTTTCAATTTTTGAAGCCAAACCCCACCGTTGTTGCTCCCAAAATGGTCAAAACGCCCATAACTATTGAATATATTACGGGCAAGTTTGAACCCAAATTCCATCCAGATTTTGTTTATATTGACAAAAAATACGCCGAGCGCGATAGTCTTTTGTTACGAAAAGAGACTTATGAAGGCTTCAAAAGAATGTATGCTGCTGCTGAAAAAGAAGGTATGAAATTGACCATTATTTCTGCAACCCGAAATTTTAATTATCAAAAAGGTATTTGGGAACGAAAATGGGCTGTTTTATCAAAGAAAAATTCAGACCCCTCAGTAATCGCTCGTAAAATATTGCAATTCAGTTCTATGCCAGGTTCCAGTCGGCATCATTGGGGTACAGATATTGACTTTGATAATCTGTCAAATGCCTATTTTGAGAATGGCAATGGCAAACGTATTTATGATTGGATGAAAAAAAATGCAGCACAATATGGCTTTTGCCAACCTTATACTGAGGGGCGACCAACGGGTTATAATGAGGAAAAATGGCACTGGACTTATATGCCTTTATCCAAAGAATTCACTCAATTTGCAGAGAAAAATTTGAAAAACGAGCAAATTTCAGGCTTTATGGGTGCAGAAACAGCCGTAGAGTTGAACATCGTTAAAAACTATGTTTTAGGAATAAATAATGATTGTTTCTAAAAAAATGTCCTCATTTGTGAAACAAAAGTACAATTTTTCAGTTTCAGTCTAATAGTATTGGTTGCATAGATAGGTCTTAAGCGTTCTTTTATTTAAAGAAATAAATTTTTGATTAAACAAAAAATCCTTCTATATTTGCACCCGATTTGATAAAAGGTCAGTTAGCCGAGTGGTTAGGCACAGGTCTGCAAAACCTGCTACAGCGGTTCGAATCCGCTACTGACCTCCAAAAACACTTAATAACCGTCCTAACTCTTAGTTGAGTTAAGGCGGTTTTTTTGTTTTTAAATCTCTTTGTTGGCAATATAATTTCCAAAACTCATTTTCCTCTTGTAAATTTGGCGTATTAATTGTCTATTTTTATGATTCATACTGAGAGGTATTTCAACTCTCACACGCACATGCAGGGACAATTAGCACCATAAAAGTTCAAAAATTTAAAACTCTGACTTAATACAAGTGACTGATATCAATATACTTACAACCGTCGAAGCATATATCACGGAATTTTTCAAAGAAAACGTGCCTAAAAAATACGTTTATCACGACCTTATCCATACACAGGACGTTGTGCGTAGCTGCTGCCAAATTGGTTTGGCTCTTGGACTACCGATGGACGATTTAGAAAAATTGCAAATTGCCGCTTGGTTTCACGACTCTGGCTACGACAAAGGACCTGAAAACCATGAGGAACGGTCGGCAGAGTATGCTGCTGCATTTCTCGAAAATAATAATTATCATCCCCAAGTTATTGATGTTATTAAAGATTGTATTAGAGCGACAAAGTTACCTCAACGCCCTGCTACTTTACTGCAACAAATAATTTGCGATGCTGACTTGAGCCATTTAGGTGAAAAATCTTATTGGATGCGCACTGCGAGGGTACGGCAGGAACTTATTATTACGCATAATAAATTAATGACCGAAGAAGAATGGATTGACTTTGAGTTGGCTTTTATGCTGTCGCAAAACTACCACACAGATATAGCCATAAATTTGTACCAAAAGCGCAAGATGAAGCACATTGCTCAATTGCGCAAGCAACAAATGCGGCTGAATCCTGGCATGTCGGAAATTGTTGATGAGATTTTTATATTTGAAAAAGAGAAATCGAAATCACTGCCGAAACAAAGTAAACAAGAGGTTAAACATATCAACGTTGGACGTGGCGTTCAAACGATGTACAAAACGACGTACAATACGCACAACAACTTGTCAGCACTCGCCGATCACAAGGCAAATTTAATGTTGAGTATTAATACCATTATGATTTCTATCATATTTTCGATGCTCGTGCCACAACTGAATAATTCTCCTCAACTGATTCTGCCAACGGTCGTACTCATGACTGTTTGTCTAACTTCTATCATTTTTGCAACACTTTCGACGCGACCAAAGGTAACAACAGGCGAGGTGACGCTTGACGATATTCGAAACAAACGCTCAAACCTCTTGTTTTTTGGCAATTTTTATAATATGAAATTGGAAGATTTTCAATGGGGTATGATGGAAATGATAAAAGATTCGGACTTTCAATACAGCTCCATGACCCGTGATTTGTACTATTTGGGTAAGGTTTTGGCTCAAAAATATCGTTATCTCACTTATTGTTATAATATCTTTATGTTCGGGATGATTCTGTCTGTCATCCTTTTCGCCATGGCCTTCGTTACAGGTACGGGTATTACTATGCGGGTTAAATAGTTGTTGGTTATTAGGGATTGGTTACTGGTAACCAATCCCTAATAACCAATCCCTAATAACCAATAACTAACTCCCAAAAGCTGTTTTTTGAAATTCAAGAATTTCTCTCTGATAATCCTCAACCATTCTGTCGCGTTCCGTAGTCGAAAACCAAAGGGCTTCTTGCATCAAATCAGCGATGGTTGACATAACTTCGAGGGTTTGTTGCCAATCCGTTAATTCCAAACCCAGTCGCCTTGACATCATATCCTTCAAAGTACAAGCCATTTCGTGGATAGCCACATACACCACCTCGGCTTTCAAAATAGGCGAACCCTGAACAATCGGATGCCGCAAAGTCGGGTCTTTCCAAATCATCATCAACACTTTAACAGCCTCAGCACCATAACGCCGATTGAGTCGCCGTGTCGCATATTCAGGCACGCCAAACTTCCGAGCCAACCTTTTGTAATCGTCTTTTATCCAATTTTCTGCGCCTTCGAGTAGCTGTTCGTCTGTTTTACAATCCGAAATAGCCCCCCTCAGTATATGCTCACATTTATCAATCGTATCCTTTGCCATCAAGCGATAGGTCGTCCATTTGCCACCCATAATACTGATTAAACCGCTTGTTTTATCAATTTCTACCTCGTGATCACGCACAAGGCTTTTGGCATCTTCAGATGGGTCGGCTTGTAAAAGAGGACGTAAACCACCAAAACCGCTTTTCACTTGTTCAGGTTTCACTTCTGTTTTGAAGTAACGATTGACGTATTTCAACAGATAATCAACATCGTCTTTTTCAAGCGCAATTTCTCTTTCTGTCAATTTACAATCCTCGTCAGTCGTGCCCACCAAAAGTCTGCGTTGCCAAGGAATGATAAAAATAACGCGCCCATCATCTGTTTCGGGAATCAAAATAGCCGTGTCGCCGGGCATCAAATCTCTTGGCAGAACAAGATGCACACCTTTACTGACCCTCATCCTTGAGGCCGCTTTTGGATTTGCCAGCTGCCTAATATGGTCAGAAAAAGGACCTGTGGCGTTGACAAACAGCTTTGCGCGGATGACATAGTCCTCGTCTTGGAGCGTTTCACGTACTTTTAGGCTCGTCAGTACCCCCTCAGTATTTTGAACAAAACCAAGCGTTTCAACGTGATTTACCAATACTGCACCTTTGGCATCTGCTGTTTTTGCTATCGCCAAAGCATAACGCGCATCGTCAAATTGCCCATCATAATACAAAACAGCCGATTTCAACCGGTCGCCCTTGAGTTCGGGTATTCTGCGCATAGCAGTGGTTTTTGAGAGCCATTCGCTTGGCGCAAGGTTGGTTTTTCCTGCCAACCAATCATAAATTTTAAGACCAATACTATAATATAAACCTTCCCACCATGAATAACAAGGTGTCAAAAGAGCCAAAGGTTGAGCAAGATGTGGCGCGTTTTTGATAAGGGTTTTCCGTTCGTTCAAGGCTTTATTGACCATGCGGAACTGTTCCAAACTTAATTTTTTAACAGCTTGTTCGAGATAACGAACACCTCCATGAAACAATTTTGTGGACTTGGATGACGTTGCAGATGCAAAATCATCACGTTCAATGAGTACCACTTTTAGTCCACGCAATGCGGCATCTAAAGCGCATCCCAAGCCTGTTGCACCGCCACCGATGATACAGATATCAAACTCTTCGTGTTCAAGTTGTGCTAGGTTTTTCAGACGATTCATATTTCAAATTTCCTATTTGGGTTGATTTTTAAAAACAAGTTTACAGCAATTTCCAAGAAATACTTATGCAAATGTCCTTCATTTTCAATGAGTTTTAATATTTTTTGCAAAAATATGTCTAAACATTTAATTTTACAGTATGAAAGCAGAAAACGCCATTCTTGGTCAAATTAGTGACCCTCATTTAAAAGCGATTATCAATATTGAGTTGACCAATGGTTGGCAGTGCAATATCCAAGATAATTTTTTCAAATCCTATCAATTGTCGCATCAACAGTACAATATCTTGCGCATACTGAGGGGGCAACATCCAGAAGGTGTCAGCGTCAATGACATCAAGAGACGTATGATTGACAAAATGTCAAACGTCAGCCGATTGGTTGAAAAACTGAAACTGAAAGAATATGTCGTACGTGTGGAATGTGAATCTGACCGCCGCGTCGTTTTCGTTCATTTGACAGACACTGGATTATCTATTTTAGAAGAAATTGATAAAACAATAGGTATAAATCTCTCTGCTTTTAGTAGAATTAGCGTTGAAGAAGCAGATGAATTGAGTCGTATTCTTGAAAAATTACGCGACGATACGGCTGAGGAAGAAACAAAAGACTGTCCCAAAATGTGACTATATGATGTTTGGAAATAAGTTCAAATGTTTAAACCCTGTTTAACTTTTGTTTTTAGAACAAACAAAAAAGCCTTGGAAATCAATACTAAAAGATTGATTGACAAGGCTTTATATTTGTGCTCCCGCCTGGGCTCGAACCAGGGACCCCCTGATTATGAGTCAGGTGCTACTAACCAACTGAGCTACAGGAGCTAAAACTGGCGCAAATGTAAAAACTACTTTCATCATTTGCAACAGTTTTTGAAAAAAGACTTAGTGCTGATGTCCACCTTCTCCATGTACATGTTGATGCGATAGTTCCTCAGCCGTTGCATCGCGTACACCCGCCACTTCACCAATAAAGTACAAATTAACACCTGCCATCGGATGGTTGAAGTCAACAACAATCGTTGTTTCTTTCACTTCCGTCACGATACCTTGCATCATGTTACCATTTTCGTCTTGCAAAGGCAATACTTCACCCTCAACGAAAACATCATCAGGGTTCATTTCGCCTAAGTTGAAAGCTGCTTTTGGGATTTCAGCCACCGATTCTGCATCGTATTCGCCGTAAGCATCGCCCGAAGGGATACCAAATTCGAAAGCGTCACCCAATTTTTTACCTTCTAAATTTTGTTCAAACATCGGAATCATTGCACCAATGCCATGGATATATCCAAGAGGTTCGCCCCCCTCAGTACTTTCTATTAATTGACCGCTTGCCGTGCCTTCACGTAGCGTATAGTGGCATAAAACCACCTTATTTTGTTCAATAACCATCTGAAATGGAGAATTAAAGAGATGAAAAGATTTTTTGAAGGCGCAAAGTTACGGTTTTTAGCGTCGGCAAAAAGTTTATGCCCATTATTTTATCAATTTATTTTCTAAATCCCCATTTTTTCTACTACTTTCGCCGTCGAATTTGGTGATTAGCTCAGTTGGTAGAGCGTCCCAAAGGCTTTCGGGAAGGTCTTCGGTTTGAAATATATGGGGGATTAGCTCAGTTGGTAGAGCGCTTGCATGGCATGCAAGAGGTCATCGGTTCGAACCCGTTATCCTCCACTCTTAAAATAAAAAACGCCCTGTTTTGAGCAAGTCTCAAAACAGGGCGTTTTTTATTGTTTTTAAAGCCGATTTACTTCCCACCCATCCGCTCATATTTCGTTTTAAACCGCCGATAAAGGTCTTTTTGCTTGTTGTTCAAGTCAATTTCCTTACCGCGAATGAAAGCATGAGTCACTTTTGAAGTACGCATATCAAAAACATCCCCCTCAGTAATAATGAGGGTCGCATCTTTCGTTTCTTCAAGTGTTCCAACGGTTTTGTCAATGCCCAACATCTTTGCGGGTATAGAAGTCAGCGCGGCAACAGCATCTTCATAAGCCAAACCAAAAGCTACGGCTTGACCCGCCATTAGAGGCAAATTGCGCTGTTGCCAGTTGCCATTGACGGACAAACAGAACGTGACACCTGCTTTTTTCAGCATCGCAGGGCTCTTATAGGGTTGGTCAATATCGTCATCTGTCCTTGAAGGTAGGGCTTGTGTTTCATCTAAAATAAGGGCAACATTGTTGTTTTTCAAAATATCCATCACTAAATAAGCGTCTTTGCCACCGACGATGACCGTTTTGCAACCATATTTTTTCCCGAAAAGTACCCCCTCAGTAATTTCCTTCACCATGTTTGCCCGAATATAAAGTGTCTTTTTTTGAGAAAAAAGATCGCGCATCGCTTCAAATTTTAAGTTTTTAGGCGATACGACTCCTTTTTCAGAATAGGCCTTGGCTTCGCTAAAAAACTGTTCGAGGTCTGTGATTTGCTTCGCAAAATTTTCGTTTTTACGCTGTGCAAAAGTGCCAGACAAAAAATCAAAACTACCTGAAAACAAGGACGGAAAACTCACATGAACGCCTTCGTCAAACTTATAAGCGGCATCTTCCCAGTTCCAACCGTCGAGTTCAACGACCGATGATTGCCCTGAAATGATTCCGCCATTGGGTGTTATTTGCGCCAACAGAATCCCGTTTGAGCGCACCGTTGGCGGCACTTGTGAGTCAGTGTTATATGCCACGACGCTGCGTACAGAGGGGTTCATATCGCCAATTTCTGTATTGTCAACGGTTTGACGGACAGCACTGATTTCGACCAAACCCAAGTCCGTATTCATCGAAATAAAGCCTGGATAGACGTGTTTGCCTTCCGCATTGATGACTTTTTTATATTTAGTCATGTCAATACGTACAGTCGTTGCGTCTGCAATGACCGTAAATATGCCAAACTCAAAAGCAATTAGGGCATTTTCAATCACTTTGCCATTGCCGAGATGCGCCTTTGCGTTCATAATCAATATCGGTTCAGATTGCTTAACGGCAGGTAACGGCAGCGATTGAGCCTTAGAACTGACGGTCAATGATTGAATTAAGAGGAATAATATGATTAGTTTTTTCATTTCTTTTTATTTAAAATTTTAAAACACAACGATTGGGTAATGATGAATGATGAACTATGAATCCGCAAGTTTATTGAGATTCAACGTTTTACAAATTCTTCATTTATAATTTATCATTCATCATTGGGTTAACGCATTTCATCATCATCGTCTTCACAATCATAAAGCCGCTGTCCACGTCTTTGAACGGCTTGTGTGGGCGAGCCACTTTTCTTAGCAGCAAGCACTTTTTGAATCAACCGAGCGCGTTCTTTACGCACTTCGTCTTGCATTTTCAGGTCTTCGTCGCGGTCAAAAAACTTCGCCCCGTCCACGTAAGTTTGCTCCGCTTTGGCGTAAATACTGAGGGGGTTCGCTGACCACAAAACCAAATCGGCATCTTTACCCACCTTAACAGAACCGACTCGATTTTCTACATGTAGCGTTTTAGCAGGGTTTAAAGTCACGAGTTTCCAAGCACTCGCCTCGTCCATACCCGCATACATAACCGATTTTGCCGCTTCTTGATTGAGTCGTCGTGCCATTTCTGCATCGTCAGAATTGATAGTTGACAAAACACCCGCGTCTTGCATGAGTTTTGCATTTTGTGGAATCGCATCATATACTTCGTATTTGTAGTTCCACCAATCAGCAAAACCCGCACCTGCTGCGCCGTGTTTCGCCATTTTGTCAGCCACTTTGTAGCCTTCTAATATATGTGTAAATGTATTGACTTTGAAACCATGCCTGTCAGCCGTTTTCAAAAGCATATTGATTTCAGATTGCACATAACTGTGACACGTGATGTGGCGTTTACCTTCCAATATTTCTCCCAAAGCTTCTAATTCAAGGTCACGACGAACGAGTTTACCTGATTTCAAGGCGGCTAGATATTCTTTAGCCCTTGTAAAATGGTCGTCAAAAACTTGCTCAACGCCCATACGTGTTAATGGAAAACGCGTAGAAATAGTATTGCCGTTTGCTCTTTTGACGTTTTCCCCAAGAGCAAACTTGATAAAGCCTGGCCAGTTCTCAAACTTCATTTTTTCAGGTTCATAGCCAAAACGGAGTTTAATTAATTGCGTTTGACCACCAATCGCATTGGCTGAACCATGTAAAATATGACTCGAAGTCACTCCCCCCGCCAATTGACGATAAATATTGATGTCATCGGAGTTGATAACATCTGCAATCCGTACTTCGGCGGTGCTTGACTGTGCAGCTTCGTTGACACCCCTAGCGACTGTAATATGTGAATGTTCATCAATGATACCCGCTGTCAAGAATTTGCCTGTGGCATCTACCGTTTTAGCCGTTGAAACGGAGAGATTTTTGCCAATTTGGAGGATTTTACCACCTTCAATGAGGACATCTGAATTTTCTAGAATGCCTTCTGCTTCATTTGTCCAAACAGTTGCATTTTTGAATAACGTGCGCTCTGCTTTTGGCAAATCCTTTTTTCCGAAGGCAATAAATGGATAAATAACTTCGCCAACGGCTTTATTTGCTGC
>JAYSQG010000167.1:0-12262 GCA_043721685.1 Saprospiraceae bacterium
TATTACAAAACCCAAAACTCAAAACTCGAAACTAAAATTTAACCCCATTGCAGTTCTCCGCCGATATTGGGCAGAATTAACTGTTTTTCTTCTGCTTCAAATGCTTTTATCGCTTCTTCTTGGTCAATTTTGATATAACCAAACGTGTCGTAATGGCAACCGATAATGGTATTGCACTGAATAAAATCAGAAGCAATGACCGCATCGTGATAGTCCATCGTAAAATTTGAGCCGATTGGTAAAATCGCAAAACCTAAGGCGGTACACGTCATCGGAATCAATTGCATATCAAGTGTCAAAGCTGTATCGCCTGCAAAATAGAAGCATCCTTCGGCAGTATCCACGACAAAACCAAGTGGATTGCCGCCATAAGTACCGTCTGGCAAGCTCGATGAATGTTGAGCAACTACGCATTTAACCGTACCGAAATCAAATTCCCAAGTACCACCGGTGTTCATTGGGTGCGTATTTGTAACGCCTTTTGTATTGAGCCACGCATGGATTTCATAAGCACAAATAACTTTACAGTCTGTTCGCTTTGCAATAGCTTCTGCATCGGCAATATGGTCTGAATGACCATGCGAAATAAGCATAAAATCACATGGAATTGATTGAATATCAATGTCTTTTGCTAATTCGTTACCTGATATAAAAGGGTCAAAAAGGAGATGTTTGCCGTCAACTTCGATACCGAAGCATGAGTGACCGTAGTATTTAATCGTCATTTGAATAATGAATTTTTGGATCCGTTGGATTGTCTGAAACCTATTTTTCGGGGCAAAGTTACCCAAATTTGGTGGGTTCTAATTTTCTTTTGGACGTAAATCGCCATATTTTATAAACAAATGTTCCACAGTTTTGAACATTGAAATCATGGCTTATCCACGCTTTTACAGGGTTTGCCACATTGAAAGAAGGGTTTATCCACAAGTTATTCACATTTGCCCAAAAGAAGATAAGATCTCTACCGATAATTTAGCAGCTGACGGTAGGTACGCGCTATTTTTTCAGATGGATAACCAAAGCGAAACATGTTGAATGCCGCCATATTCGCTAATTGCACCCGCAACCACGAGTTTGTTTCATATTTTCGGGCAGAGACAATGGCGTATTTGGGTATGATTTTGAAAGGAAAAATAGCTCTGGCGCGTTTAATGAAATCATATTCTTCCATAATGCAATAGCTTTCATCAAAGCCATTGAGTTGTTCAAAAGCCTCTTTTTTGATAAACAAGGTCTCGTCGCCACCACGACACCAAAGTGGTTCAAAGCGGTTGAAATAAGCATTGATGCGCAATATAAAACGTTGATCATCAAAACGATAGCGATAACATCCGATAAGATACCCCTCAGTATTGGCTTGCTCTATGTCATCTAAAAATGTAGTAGGCGGTGTACAATCGGCATGAATAAAATAGAGGACATCACCTTTGGCTTCATGTGCCCCGATATTCATCTGAATTGCGCGACCACGTTTGTGAGAAACGACGACTTTCGCCTCCTCAGTACGTGCACATTCTGCCGTTGCATCTGTACTATCAGCATCCACAACGATAATTTCCAGCAAGCGGCTATCTCCATTTTTTTTCAAAAAATGGACTAATTGTGCGATGTTTTCCGCCTCGTTGAGAGTGGGTATGATGATACTGAAAGTCATAGTTATAGGATATTGGTATTACCTCCTTTAGTTATTCTTCATGGAATGTACGAAGAAATGACACCTTTGGGTTTTCAACAAGGTTAATTCTAAATTGTTCAATCTTGAATAGAGCGGAAATAGAGGAATCAATGGAACAATTCTACGATTTTTGGGAAAAAAACGAGGAAACCGACCACTACAGCACCAAAAGCAGTTAACAAAACAGCAGCGGCAGCTACATCTTTAGCTTTGCCTGCGAGGTCATGATACTGAGGGGATACCAAATCAACAATAAATTCTATGGCTGTATTGATTGCTTCGGCGGCTAAAACAGCAGTACTTGTTAAAGCTATGAGACACCACTCAGTGGTATTGAGGTTGAAAAAAAGACCAGCTGCTAAAACGACCAATAATGCGGTTAAATGTATCCTTGCATTGGGTTGGGTGCTGAAAAGTGTCAGAATACCTTTGAAAGCATAGCCAAAACTTTTAATTCTTTTTTTGAACATTTGTCCAAGTATTTGAGAGTTGATAGGTTCCAGAAATCCCTAAATGCTCTTCTTTTTTGCCAACAATCGTTTCGAAGTAAATACATTCAAGATGTGGTGAGAATAAAATATGGTCTGTGGGGACTTCCGTTAAGTCAAAATGTCCGTCTATGCGCGAAGGGCTAAACCCCCGCCGGCTTGCGAGCAAACCCGCCTCTTGCCTAAATTGCTGCATTTCCCAAGAAGAAGATTCGATATTGTAATCGCCTACCGTAATAAGTGGATCTGTTATACATTGCACATATTCTGCGATGATGTGCATTTGCTTTTGCATCAATTGATAGGCATGTGTAAATAAAGGCGGTGCTACATAAGTACTGACGATATAAAAAGGGCGACTCGTCAGTGTTTTTTTCAAACTAATGACCAAATTTGGTATGTCCTCGCTATAAAAAGTATCACAAGAGGCAAAAGGATACTTTGAGAATAATTCAATGCCATAAATATCGGCTCTTTCAACGCGGCAACTATAAGGATAAAGGCTTGATAATGAATCTTTTAGCCTATGACTCCATTCGAAATCAACCTCTTGTATTGAGAGAACCTCTGCATCCGTTTTTTTAATGGATTCTAAAGTCTCACTATAACTACTATTGCTTAAAGAAATATTGATTTGAGCAACACTAATATGTAGAGCATTGGTTTGTAGCGCTTTTTCAACTTTAGAGTCAGACATCCCTTTCAAAAATAAGCATAAAAAGCCGCAACAAATGAAGGATACCATAGTTAATCGGGCTTGTTTTATGGCTAAAAAGCCTAAACCCAAGAGCCAATAAGCCATCGTAATTTGGGGTGCATAACGTGTAAATCCCCGTAAGGCATGATACTCGGGCTGAAAAATACATAACAGTGCGCCTACTATCAGTATAGAACTGATTGTTCGTTGCAGCAGCATTTGTTTGTATGTAAGGTTTTCGAACATTTCCATTGTATTGGCAAAATTATACAAAAACTTGAAGCCACAATCTATATACTTAAAAAATTAAAAACGACCAGAGACGACGCATGCTATTTTTTCTCTATTTACTTGACCAGTTGGGCTAATCCATTCAATAGCTAAAATATAAATACCCACCCTTATTTTGAGACCTTCATCCGTATCGCCTTCCCATTTTATAGTACCTTCTACATTCAGTAACTCATTGTCTTTCAGTTTTTTAACTAATTTTCCTTTGTCATTAAAAATGAATATTGAAGCCGCATAGCCCCCTTTGTCAAAGTGATAATTTAAACTCAAAAAATCCTCAAAACCATCGCCATCAGGTGAAAAAGTTTTTTTCTCTAAACTGAAAACTTGGCTTGATGTCGCAACTTTTGAGGCGTTATATTGTGAGTTTTGTTGGGCTGGCGTTGCAAAACCAACGGTCTGCGCTGCGGATTGCCAATTCGAGGCTTCGTTTGACGGTTTCTTTGGGTTGACTCTTTCCAAAGACACCCCCTCAGTATTCGCGAGGAGTGGGTTGTGCCATGATTTAAGATAATTGAAACTATCGAGTATGACTAACTTTGAACCATCTACGTAATACAAGAGGACATTACCCGCTTTTTCGTCCCATGTAGGCAGTTTATTTTTTATCATTTGTTTACGAAAGGCGGTTGCATGATAACGTTTTTGAATATCAGAAGGGTTATCAGTTAGGACAGCATATTGATTTGGCAAAAGCAAAATGTTTGAAGTGACCGCTTTAACATCGCCTTTTGTGATATCTCCAATTTTCAAGTTAGCCATATCCACAGCTTTTTCTGACCGATTATAAAATTCAACAAAACGGCTGCCTCCAGTCTCTGGATTTGTTAGTATTTCATTGACTATCAAGTCATTATACACCATTTTTTCGGGCAACAATATGAGTAAAGTATCAATTTTACTGAGGGGTATGCTTTGACAATCTGCTAATGTTTTTTTGACAAAAAGGCGATAATGCTTTTTGGGTAACAAAGCCGTATTCAATTTTAATTGAACAATTTGGAACAAAGGCTCGACAATGTTTATTGATGAAACTTTGATATTATCAGACATTTCGTACTGAGGGGTCAATACTGCAAGTGCTCTGTCAAGACTTTTATTGAAAATAAGTACAATCGTTTTATCATCTTTCAAATAATAGCGGTCAACTTCAGGTGCTTGGCGGTCGACAGAATCCAATGCAACTGAATTTCTTCGTCCTGGCGTACCGCCTTTCAAATCTTCCGATGCTATCCAAGCCGTTGGATTGCAAGGTCCATTGGGTCTTATGCGTTCAAGTGTCCATCCACCATCTGCTTTTTTTGAATTTTGGTAAAAACTTAAATCATAAGTTGCGGCGTCTATCACTATCCCGTTTGGTGCAACCAAATGAAACGTATCATTAGGATTACTCAATGTTATGAGTTTGGGTACTTGAATGGTGTCAATATTTGAACCAAAATCAACAGTCGTTTTTTTAGTATAAATGACGACATAACTGTTGGGTTTTAAGATATGTGAAGGCAAAGTAGTCGAAACTGAGCCATTATATATCTTAAAACCATCGAGATTAAATGTCTTTGTTGAGCGATTATAGAGTTCTATAAATTCAGAATTGGGTAGATAAACAGGCGGCGTTGGATCCGCCATAAACTCATTGATAAGTATATCGTAAGGCGCAGCCGTTTGTCCAAAAACCACCCCCCTCAGTAAAAAGAGGCAAAAGACAAGCTGCCAAGGGCAAATCTTAAACAGTTTAGGTTTTAAAAAGGAGCGATTCATCGTTATAAGTTCAGTGTAAGTTCAAATGATTGTGGAATTGTCAAGACAAACTTACATTTTTTTTAAGAACGATGATAAAATTTGGCGTAATTTTGCCGCCATTAATTTTAGGTTTTACCAATTTTTTATCAATATCATAAAATTCAACTACAAAATGAGAGTAGCAGTCGTCGGTGCCACTGGCTTGGTTGGCACACAAATGTTGAAAGTCTTGGAAGAGCGCAATTTTCCAATTTCAGAATTAATCCCTGTCGCATCAGAAAAAAGTGTTGGCAAAACAATTACGTATAAAGGTCAATCTTATGCCATCGTCGGCTTGGCAACGGCTGTTGAAATGCATCCTGACATCGCTGTTTTTTCGGCGGGTGGCAGCACGTCCACAGAATGGGCACCAAAATTTGCAGAAGTCGGTACAACGGTTATCGACAATTCATCGGCTTGGCGTATGGATCCGACTAAAAAATTGGTTGTTCCAGAAGTCAATGCTTCGGTTTTGACCGCGGAAGATAAAATCATTGCGAATCCGAATTGCTCAACCATTCAGATGGTGGTTGCATTGAAGCCTTTGCACGATAAATATAAAATCAAAAGGGTTGTCGTTTCGACTTATCAATCGGTTACAGGTACGGGTGTGAAAGCCGTTCGCCAGATGGAAAATGAAAGAAACGGCATTTTTGACGGCGAAATGGCTTATAAATACCAAATTGATATGAACGTCATTCCGCATATTGATGTGTTCCTCGAAAACGGTTACACAAAGGAAGAGATGAAAATGGTTTTGGAAACTAAAAAAATCATGGGCGATGACTCGATTCAGGTAACAGCTACAACAGTACGTATTCCTGTGATTGGAGGTCACTCGGAGTCAGTGAATTTGGAGTTTGAAAACGAGTTTGACCTCGCAGAAGTACGCCAAATCCTTGAAAATACTGAGGGGATCATTGTGGTGGACGATGTCGCTAATTTCAAATATCCAATGCCAATGGACGCACACAACCGTGATGAAGTTTTCGTTGGTCGCCTTCGTCGTGACGAATCTCAACCTAAATCATTGAATATGTGGATTGTGGCTGACAACCTCCGCAAAGGTGCCGCAACAAATGCGGTTCAAATTGGAGAGTATTTAATCAAAAGTGGCATCCTCAAAGCGCAAGCTGAATTGGTGTAAGTTTTTGATTATCAGTCTGTTAAAAACGCCTTCCGAGTTGCTTGGGAGGCGTTTTTCTTTTTAGTTGTTTGAACCAAGCTAAAAACCAAAATGGCTCATTCCGACGAATCGGAACAAGCCATTTTTATATAACCTAATGGAACTTTACTTATAGTTCATTTTCGTCACCGACGAATTCTTCTTGATAATCCATATCCAAATCATCTAAAATGCCACGTGCTTTGTTGGCTTCGTAAGCCGACTTGGTGGTGACGATGACGTTTCGGAATTGCTTCAAGCCTGTACCTGCTGGGATGAGTTTACCAACGATGACGTTCTCTTTCAAGCCCATGAGGAAGTCTTTCTTAGACGCGATAGCGGCTGTTGAAAGGACTTTCGTGGTCTCCTGGAACGATGCAGCTGAAATCCAGCTTTCTGTACCCAAAGATGCTTTGGTGATACCGAGCAACAAAGGTGTAGAAGTGGCAGCAACAGCATCGCGGAATTCCATCTGTTTGCGGTCGTTACGCTTCAAGAATGAATTCTCTTCACGTGCTTGGCGCAAGGTAACGAGTTGTCCCGCTTTCATACGGTTAGAATCGCCTGCTTCTGTGATGATTTTTTTATCAAACAACGCATCGTTGGCATCGAGGAATTCATGACGTTCAACGGGTTCGCCTTCGAGGAAGGTTGTGTCGCCTGGCTCTTGAATCTCGAAACGGCGCATCATTTGACGGACGATGACCTCAATATGCTTATCGTTGATGGTGATACCTTGCGAACGATAAACTTCTTGAACACCATTCACCAAATATTGCTGAACAGCAAATGGTCCTTTGATTGCCAAAATATCACGTGGCGCAGTGACACCATCAGAAAGAGGCGTTACGGCACGAACGAAGTCACCATTTTGAACCAAAATGTGTTTAGCCAAAGGCACAAGATATTTGCGGATTTGACCGTCTTTTGCTTCAACGGTTACTTCACGGTTGCCACGTTTTGCTTTTTCTGACAAATTCACAACACCGTCAATTTCAGAAACAACAGCTGGATTCGATGGGTTACGTGCTTCAAACAACTCGGTTACACGTGGTAAACCACCCGTAATATCGAGAAGCTTTTGCATACGACGTGGAATCTTAGCGATACGTTGTCCTTGATTGATGGCTTGTCCATCATTGATAGACAAATAAGCACCCACTGGAATCGTAAACGATTTGAGTTCTTCACCGTCTTTGTCAACGATTTTAACCATCGGTACAACACGTTTTTGACGTGCTTCAATGATGATTTTTTCAGCAAAACCTGTTTGGTCGTCGCGGTCTTCACGGTAAGTAGTACCTTCGATCAAACCATCGAACTTAATGAAACCTGTTTTATCTGAAACGATTAAAGCGTTGAATGGATCCCATTCGCAGAGTTTTTCGTTACGTTTTACTTCTTGACCGTCTTTTATGAAAATCGTTGAGCCATACATAATATTGTTGGCTGCAAGGACTTTACCCGTTTTCGAGTCAACAATCCGCATTTCACCTGTACGAGAAATTACTCTTTCGATTGACTCACCCGCGTCAGTTGTATAACCAACTGTAAGGATTTCGTCAAACTCAACTTTACCAGCAAAACGAGCCACCAATTCACTCTCTTGACGAGAGACCATTGCCGTACCACCGACGTGGAATGTACGCAATGTCAACTGTGTACCCGGCTCACCGATAGACTGTGCGGCAATAATACCAACAGCGTCTCCCATTTCAGCGATACGACCTGTAGCCAAGTTACGTCCGTAGCATTTTGCACAGCAACCGCGTTTGGTTTCGCATGTTAAAACTGAACGAATAGTAATAGATTCAACACCAATACTTTCGATATATTTAGCCACGTCATCACCAATAAAATCTGCTGCTGTGAGGATCAAAGCATCGGTTTCAGGGTGATAGATGTCGTACAATGTATAACGTCCACGAATACGATTAGAAAGTGATTCGATTGCTTTATCGCCTTCTTTCAAAGCCGACGTTTCGATACCACGCAATGTATTACAGTCTTCTTCACGAATAACTACGTCTTGCGCAACGTCAACGAGACGACGTGTCAAGTAACCTGCGTCAGCCGTTTTCAAAGCCGTATCCGCCAAACCTTTACGCGCACCGTGAGTAGAAAGGAAGTATTCGAGTACCGATAGACCGTCAATAAAGTTTGAAAGGATTGGATTCTCGATGATTGCACCACCTGTGTCACCTGACTTACGTGGTTTCGCCATCAAGCCCCTCATACCGCACAACTGCTTAATCTGCTGCTTAGAACCACGCGCACCAGAATCCAACATCATATAAATAGAGTTGAAACCTTGTTTGTGTTGCTCCAATTCTTTCATCAAAATGGCAGTCACTTTATTATCCGCTTCACCCCATTTATCAACGATTTGGTTGTAACGCTCGTTGTTTGTAATCAAACCCATGTTGTAAGAATCCCAAACTTCATCAACTTCTGCTTGTGCAGACTCCAACATAGACTCTTTTACTGAAGGGGTAATCAAGTCACTCAATGTGAAGGATAAACCCGCACGGAATGACCAACCGAAGCCTAACTCCTTGATTTTGTCCAAAAAGTCAGCCGTTACAGCAAAGTTTGAACGGTGAATGACGTCACTGATGACGGCTTTCAAGTTCTTTTTTGTTAAAACGATATTGATAAACGGCACTTGTTCTGGCACAGCTTCGTTGAACAAAACACGACCAACCGTAGTCGTCATGCGTTTGAACACCATTTTGCCATCAACCTCCGTGCGAACACGACATTCGATTGCTGCGTGCAAATCAATTTGACGTTCGTTATAAGCGATAATCACTTCTTCTGCTGAATAGAAACGACGACCTTCGCCACGGCAAGGATTTTCTGGAATAGACTTGCGTTCTTTTGTCAAGTAATACAAGCCCAAGACCATATCCTGAGATGGCAATGAAATCGGCGAACCGTCTTGTGGATTCAAGATATTGTGCGAAGCCAACATCAAGATTTGTGCTTCCAAAATGGCACCGTGACTGAGGGGTACGTGTACCGCCATCTGGTCACCGTCAAAGTCGGCGTTGAACGCACCACAGACGAGTGGGTGAAGCTGAATCGCCTTACCTTCAATCAAACGGGGTTGGAATGCCTGGATAGACAACCTATGAAGCGTTGGCGCACGATTCAACATAACAGGGTGTCCTTTCAAGATGTTTTCAAGGATTTCCCAAATCACATTGTCCTTACGGTCAACGAGTTTTTTAGCCGATTTTACCGTCTTAACGATGCCACGCTCGATGAGTTTACGAATAACAAATGGCTTGAACAATTCAGCCGCCATTTGTTTAGGCAAACCACACTCGTGCAATTTCAAAGTTGGACCTACAACGATAACCGAACGACCTGAATAGTCAACACGTTTACCGAGCAAGTTTTGACGGAAACGTCCTTGCTTACCTTTCAAAATATCAGACAATGATTTCAATGCCCGACCGCCTTCAGCTTTGACTGCGTTTGACTTCCGTGAGTTGTCAAACAATGAGTCAACTGCCTCTTGCAACATACGCTTTTCGTTTCTGAGGATGACCTCCGGTGCCTTGATTTCCAAAAGGCGTTTCAAACGGTTGTTACGGATAATCACACGACGATACAAGTCATTCAAATCTGACGACGCAAAACGTCCACCATCCAAAGGCACCAATGGGCGCAATTCAGGTGGCACGACAGGCAGATATTGAATAATCATCCATTCGGGCTTATTCTCCTTTATCAATTGCGCTTCGCGGAAAGCCTCAACAACACGAAGACGTTTCAAAGCCTCCGATTTCTTTTGTTGTGACGGTTCGCTGGCAGCAATATGGCGCAAATGAGCAGACAAAGAGTCTAATTCAAGACGAGACAATAAGTCCAAAACTGCCTCTGCGCCCATTTTCGCAACGAATTTATCAGGATGATAATCGTCAAGACTTTGGTTGTCTTTTGGCAAATTATCCAAGTGTTCGAGGTATTCTTCCTCCGTCATCAAGTCAAGTGGCTTAATACCATCTTCACCTTTAACACCTGGATTACAGACGACATAGCGTTCGTAATAAATAATTGATTCCAATTTCTTACTCGACAAGCCCAGTATATAACCAATCTTGTTCGGTAAAGAACGGAAAAACCAGATATGCACCACTGGCACAACCAATTTAATATGCCCCATGCGCTCGCGGCGGACCTTCTTTTCAGTCACCTCAACACCGCAACGGTCGCACACAATGCCTTTGTAACGGATACGCTTATATTTACCGCAATAACATTCGTAGTCCTTCACAGGACCGAAAATGCGTTCGCAGAATAAGCCATCACGTTCGGGCTTATAAGAACGATAGTTAATGGTTTCAGGCTTTAACACCTCACCATAGCTGCGCTCTAAAATTTCGTCTGGCGAAGCCAAACTAATGGTAATGCTATCGAAAGCATTACTCGGTTTCGTAGATACTTTTTTTAATGACATATCTATATCGCGTTTTAACCTGTTTCAATATTACTCTATAAACTTCTTAACCCCCTCAGTATTGCGCCGTTTTAGCAAGCAATACTGAGGGGGTGTACGTTTTCCCAAGATTTATAACATATTGAGAGTCAAGCCTTTGAAAAGATTTAGATTAGAAATAATGCAGAATTTTTTTCGACAAAGTCGGGTATTTTTATGTGCGAAAAAAAATCTGCTTTTTCAAGCCTGCAAAATTAGGCATTTTTTGTGGGAAATAACTAATTTTTCATAAAAAATATTTTTTATTCTGGGTGACGAAATCTGTACTTCGTTTGTAAAAATTTATCATTCATAATTTATACTTCGCTATTACGTAAGGTTATTTGTATCTTCGTCGTCATAATTCAAAAACTAAAATCAGTATGCAAAACGAAACCACCACCACCCCCTCAGTAAAAATCAACGACCCACGCACCATGAACGGTTGGGCGTTTTTTGATTGTGCCAACTCTGCACACTCTTTAGTTATTACTACTGCCATTTTTCCGCCGTTTTTTGCAGCGATTGCGCCCAAGGAGGTCTCGTTTTTAGGTTCAACCTTTTCATCGAGTGCGATGTTGGCTTTTGCAATAACAATAGCCTACCTTGTTATTGCGTTCACTTCACCGATATTGTCAGGTATCGCAGATTATGGTGGTAAACGTAAGCTTTTTATGCGTTTTTTTACCATGTTAGGGGCATTTGCTTGTATGGCTATGTTTTTTATGGAAAAACCAGACCAATGGCAAATTGGTTTTTGGACGTATGTACTCGCCATGATAGGTTATGCGGGCGGTGTTGTATTTAATAATGCGTACTTACCCATAATTGCCACGCCCGACAAGTTTGACAGCCTTTCGGCACGTGGTTTTACTTATGGCTATATCGGCAGCACGTTTTTACTGATCATCAATCTTGCAATGATATTGTTTTATGACAAATTAGGATTTCCTGACAAAGGTATACCAACACGTATAGCCTTTATTATGGTAGGTGCTTGGTGGTTAGGTTTTTCTCAAATTACGTTCAATCGTATGCCAAAAGACAAACAGACCCCCCTCAGTATAAATGCTGTTTCAAAGGGTATCGGCGAATTATTGAAGGTTTGGCAAACCGTTAAGACCGATTTTAACCTCAAACGCTACCTTGCCAGCTTCTTTTTCTTCGATTCAGGTGTTCAAACGATGGTTTTCTTAGCGACGGTTTTTGCATCAAAAGAATTAAATATGGAACTAACGGAACTCATCACCCTTGTTTTAGTTATTCAAATAGTGGCGGCTTTAGGAGCTTATGTTTTTGCGAAAGTTTCAGAAAATAAAGGCAACAAATTTGCCCTCGTTATCATGTTGTGCATCTGGATTTTTATTACATTTTTAGCTTTTTTCATCCATAGTAAAGAGGCTTTTTATGCACTTGGCGGCTTACTCGGCTTCGTTCAAGGCGGTATTCAAAGCCTTGCACGAGCGACCTATGCCAAATTGATGCCTGTTGGTACAAAGGACACGACGTCTTTTTATAGTTTTTATGACTTAACCGATAAAATTGCCGTCATCATGGGCACTTTTGTTTTTGGCTCTATTGACCAAATTATAGGTATTCGTTACAGCGTTTTGGCGATGGGTATTTTATTCGTCGTTGGCATTTTATTATTATTGCCTGTAAAAATACCGCGTAC
>JAYSQG010000168.1:0-9991 GCA_043721685.1 Saprospiraceae bacterium
TCATTCCAACAACAGAAACAGACCCCTCAGTAATTGCCTTCTTTATGCACTTTGGCGACCGTATTTTGGGTAAAACAACGGTTTTGTGCAAGGATACACCTGCATTTATCGCCAATCGTGTAGGCGTTTACGCCATGGCAAAAATATATCAATTGACCACTGAAATCGGTTTACCGATAACAGATGTGGACGCTTTGACGGGTCCAGCTATTGGTCGTCCGAAAACGGGCACGTTCCGTCTCGGCGATTTGGTTGGGCATGATACATCAGTCAATGTCATCAAAGGTATCAAAGCCAACTGCCCCAATGACGAACAAGCCGGTACGTTTGACATTCCAAAATATCAGCAATTTTTAATTGACAATAAGTTTTTAGGCAACAAATCAGGCCAAGGTTTTTATAAAAAAACAGGCGAAAGAGAGGCATCAGGTCGTCCAGTTATCTTAGCATTAAATTTAGAAACATTAGAATATGCCCCCTCAGTAAAATCTACTTTGCCGTCGTTGGCGGTGGCAAAACAGATTGAGGATTTACCTAATCGTTTGCGCACTTTATTCAAACAAACAGATAAAGGTGGCGAACTCATTCGTCGTTCTTTGGCAGGTTTGTTTGCGTATGTGTCCAACCGTGTCCCTGAAATTTCAGACTCATTATATGCCATTGACGATGCTTTACGCTCAGGTTTTGCTTGGGATTTGGGTCCTTTCCAATATTGGGATGTCATTGGCGTTGCCGAAGGCATAGCAGCCGCAGAAACAGATGGTCAAGTCGTTGCGGCATGGGTAAAAGAGATGTTGGCAGCAGGTTTTACCAGTTTTTATAAATCTGAAAACGGTATCAAAAAATACTACGACCCAAGCACAAAGGCGTATAAAGCCATGCCTGGCGGTTCAGATTTCATCATTTTGGAAAATTATAGAGACAAAAAAGCGGTTTATGAAAATCCAGAAGTGGTGCTTCACGACATCGGTGACGGTGTTTTGTGCTTAGAATTTAGGTCAAAAGCGAACTCGATTGGCGAAGGTGTCTTGAAAGGCATCAACGATGCGATAAAAATTGCGGAAGAAGAAGGTTGGAAAGGTTTGGTGATTGGCAACAACGCCACAAACTTCTCGGTCGGTGCCAACTTGATGATGATTGCCATGTTGGCATACCAACAAGAGTGGGACGAACTGAATTTTGCAGTCAATTATTTCCAACAAACATCTATGCGGATTCGCTATTCGGCAATTCCAGTCGTCGTTGCGACGCAAGGTTATGCTTTCGGCGGCGCTTGCGAGTTTTCGATGCACGCGGATGCAGTTGTTGCAGCAGGCGAAACATATATGGGTTTGGTTGAAGTCGGTGTGGGTATTTTGCCCGCAGGTGGTGGCACAAAGGAATTTGCTGTCCGTGCAAGCGATGCTTTCTTTGAAGGTGATGTTCAAATACCAACCATACTCGAAAAATTCAAGACAATTGCACAAGCACAAGTCGCTACGTCTGCACACGAAGCCTTTAATTTTGGCTATTTGCAGCATCAAAAAGACAGCGTTGTCTTGAACAAAGACCGCAACATTGCAGATGCAAAGAAAAAAGTCTTAGAATTGGCAGATACTTACGTTCAAAAACAACCACGTAAAGATATTTTGGTCATGGGTCGCAATGGTCTCGGTGCATTGTATGTGGCAGCACATTCCTTGTATTTGGGTCGTTATGCGTCAGAACACGACATTAAAATCGCTAAAAAAGTGGCGTTTGTTCTTTGTGGCGGCGACTTAACAGGACAACAACGTGTGAGTGAACAATATCTTTTGGACATCGAACGCGAAGCGATGTTGTCGCTTTGTGGCGAACAAAAGACGTTGGAACGCATACAATATATGTTGACGAATAATAAGCCGTTGCGGAATTAAGGTATTGATTATCAACAATTAACCCTTCAGTATTATATTTTTTTAAAAATACTGAGGGGTTAATTCAATCCAACCGATTTCAAAATCGTATTCAGTTCTTTGGCAGTTATGTCGGTTTTTTCAGATTTATCGTAGATGGTGAGTAGTAAAACTTCTTCATTTGAAATGTGAACATAGGTAATCACTCGGCTACCACCGCTTTTACCTTTGCCTTTTGATGAAATTGCGAGGCGAATTTTGTAGCAATCTTTTCCAAGTGGTGTACCGAGCGTAGGATTTTCAGCTAATTCAAGAAATAAGTTTTCTACATCGTTGATAATTGAGACATGTTTTTGGGCTAAATGCTTCAAATCGCGTTTGAAAGGGTCAGTTAATCTAATGCGAAATTTGCTCATAGTTTAGTTCGGTTTTAAGTTCTGCAAGAAAATCGTGAGCATCTTGCAATTGAATTTTGCCTTCTTTATGCAGTTTAACTTGTTTTAATGCCTCAGTTAAGTCATCAATAATCTGTTGTTTTTCAGTAGAAACGTTATTTATCTCTACTGTTTGAAACTTTATTTTTGGTAGTCTTTTAAGTAATTCCAAGAAGAAATCACGTTCAGAAAGCGGTACTTCAACGATGTATTTTTCCATTTTTATAAATTTTGAACTCAAATTTAAGGTTTTTGTTTTATTTTTGAAAGAAATCACGACGTAGTTTTTAACCCCCTCAGTATTTTGACTTAAATATTTATAAATTCATTGAAAACCAATATTTTACAAAAAACAATCGGCTACACCTTCGCCGCATGGATTCTGATTTTTACAGCCATCATGGTGACAAAAGTGTTGCCGTATTTGACATTTGAAAGAGCGATAAATTTTCTCGGCACAAAGCCCAATCAATTGCTTGACCGCAGCTATTTTATGTGGGCGTTTTACATACACATCACGTCAAGCGTTTTGGCAATTGGCGGTGGTATTTTTCAGTTTTTTCCAAAAATACTGAGGGGGTATCCAAAGGTTCATCGTTTGATTGGTAAAGTGTATATTGGGTCAATTTTATTGTTGGCTGCACCTTCGGGCTTGGTTTTAGCGGCTTTTGCAAATGGTGGTTTGGCGGCAAGGGTTGGTTTTACGTTGCAGTGTTTTGTTTGGTGGTTTGTAACGTATGTCGCTTGGCATGAAGTAATGAAAAAACGCTTTGTCAAACATTCTGAAATGATGATAATGAGTTATGCTATCACATTGGCAGCGATGAGTTTGAGGACTGAAAGTTACTTTATGGTCTATATGTTTGAAACCAAACCTATTGAGACCTATTTAACAGTCACTTGGCTGTCATGGGTTGGCAATTTATTGATTGCACAAGTCTTGATATATTTTGGTTTAGCTAAAAGTTTGGTGCAAAAAATAGGGGAATGAGACCCCTCAGTATTTTTTAGTTTTTTTCAAGGAGATTTAGGGGTTGTGCAAAAAATAGTTAACCCAAAATTCTGAAAGAATTAAATATGAATAACCGTAGATGAAATCTACGGAGTAATGAAAAGTATCTCCCAACTCTGAAAGAGTTGAATATTAAGTGATTACGCACATTCAACTCTTTCAGAGTTGAGGGAGTGCTTTTAGTCCTTCCGTAGATTTTATCTACGGTTATTCATATTTAATTCTTTCAGAATTTTGGGCATATTATTTTTACTCAATACCTTACTAAATTTAAACAAAAAAATTAAACGTAAAACATTGATTATCAATTATCTAAAGCATTTTTTACTAATGAAAAAACAACTCGTATTCATTCCCATGCTTGTCGCTGTGGCGATATTTATTTCACAGTGTTTCAATAAAGGAAATGCGCCAACACAGAAATCTGTCGTTGCAACGCCAGCCATGCTGACGCATAAAGAAGCCGTTGATACGCTTTTAGCAGATTCTACTGCTCCTCTGAAACCATTGATATTCAAAGCATTAGATGCGAAATCAGCAACAGCCTTTTTTCAAAAAACGCGGTTAGACAGCCTTTTTGTCAATGAAGACAACTACCCTGTCAATGGCTTTTATGGTGAAGACCGTTACCGCATCGAGTTTCTTTTTACGGAAGTTAAACAAGATGCGAAAGACCCATCTCTATATCACGTAAAAGGTAAAAACCGTCATAAAAAAACGATTACACCTTTTGAAGGCACGTTTAAATTGACAAAAATCAGCACATTCACTGACCCGAATGTGAATCAAGAAGATATGCAAAACATGGATATTCAAACCATGTACGCCACTGAAGGCACGTTTGAATTTGCAGAAGCCGACAAAACAAATCCATACAGTGGTTTGTTTCAAGGTAATGTGAAGATGGAATTTTCGGTAGGTGAAGAAGCCCGCCCTAATTTGTGGTTCTTTTCATCCGTCGGTTTGCCAAGTGGCGGTGCGGGTTATCGTTTCGACGGTACATGGACAAGTTACACAAAACCCGATATGAAAAAACCTGTCATTTTCGCAGCCGATTTATTCCGTTTTGCGAATGACATTTTAAAGGACTTCAGTATGGGCGAACGTGAGGTTGAAATCAATAAAAAATACAATAATTTGGGTTGGGATAGTTTTTGGGAGAATGAAGAGTGGTGGAATGAAGCTGGAAAACCCAAAATGTAACCCCCTCAGTATGAATCAATAATCACGAACCTTTTTTGTCATTCCGAGCGCAGCGAAGGAATCTAAAATAGAAAATACAGATTTTTTCGCTACGCTCAAAATGACAAAAAGCTGTTGTGAAACAACTTAAAAGAACAAGAAGTAAATAATTGATTTTCAATTATTTAAAATTTAATCTAATAAATAAAATCATAATAAAAAATGGAAGATGCTTATATAGTAGCAGGATTTAGGTCAGCAGTCGGAAAGGCAGGACGTGGCGGTTTTAGAAACTATCGGTCAGACGATTTAGCGGTTGATATCATCAAACAACTCATGGCTTCTGTGCCAGAAGTTGACCCTTTATTGGTGGACGATGTCATTGTCGGTTGTGCCAATCCAGAAGGAGAACAAGGTTTACAAGTTGGTCGTCAAATATCATTACGGGCTTTGGGCAAGGAAACGCCGGGCTTCGTTATCAATCGTTATTGCGCTTCAGGTTTAGAAGCTATTTCGATTGCCGTTGCCAAAATCAAGGCAAATATGGGTGATTGTTATATCGCTGGCGGTACAGAAAGTATGTCTATGATACCGATGACGGGATATAAACTTGCGCCGTCGTATCATGTGGCAATGGATACGCCCGACTATGTCGTCGGCATGGGTTTAACAGCCGAAGCGGTGGCAAAAAGATTTGGCATCAGTCGTGAGATGGCTGATGAATATTCTGCCCGTTCTCACGTCAAAGCAGCCGCAGCGATTGATGGCGGTTTGTTCAAAAGTGAAATCATCCCTGTTGAAGTGGAAGAGGTTTTTGTCGCCAATGACAAACGCCAAACTAAAAAATTCACCGTTGACACCGACGAAGGTGTGCGTAGAGAGACTTCTACTGAGGGGTTGGCTAAACTCCGTCCTGCGTTTGCCAACGGCGGCGTTGTGACGGCAGGCAATTCGTCTCAAACCTCTGACGGTGCGGCTTTTGTGTTGGTGATGTCCAGCACATTGGTCAAAAAATTGGGCTTAACACCCATTGCACGTATGGCAAGTTGCTCTGTGGCAGGTGTCGAGCCAATTATTATGGGCATGGGACCTTGTGCAGCGATTCCAAAAGCCTTGTCAAGAGCCGGTTTGAAATTGAAAGACATTGATTTGATTGAACTAAACGAAGCATTTGCAGCACAAGCCTTAGCCGTTATGCAAGAAGCGGGCTTGAATCCTGACATCGTAAACGTCAATGGCGGTGCGATTGCCCTCGGTCATCCACTCGGTTGCACAGGTGCGAAATTGTCTGTTCAGTTGTTCAACGAAATGCGTCGCCGTGGCAATAAATACGGCATGGTAACAGCTTGTGTCGGCGGCGGACAAGGAATTGCAGGGATTTATGAATTGCTGAATTAATTACAAATTAGAAATTACGAATTACGAAAAAGCGACGCTTCATATACTGAGGGGTCGCTTTTTCGTAATTTCTAATTTGTAATTGAATCAAAAAGCGACATAACCCTATTGGTTCTCGCACCCGTAACACCCGTACTTGGACATGTACCGTTACCTAAAAGTTCATCAACAATCGTTTGAATAAGCGGTTGCTGAATGTGTTTTGGCATCTCAAAATGCATCACTTCTTTCTCCTGTCCTTCCAATTCCAAAGTAACCGTATTGTCTCCAAAAAAAGGAAAAGAGATTTGTCCTTTGCTGCCTACAATCGTCGTTTTATCAATTTCTGAAACAGTTGACGTTGTAAAACACCAATTGCCACTGCCTATAATACCATTGTCAAAATAGAAAGAACCCATGACAATATCTTCGGCTGGATATAAATGCGCTTGATTGTGCTTAAAACCATGAGCATCTTTGATAGGTCCAAAAAGAAAATCCATGATGTCTAATTGATGCGAAGCGAGATCAAAAAAGTAGCCACCACCCGCAATGTCTGGATTAACACGCCAATTGTCGGTCTGTATATGAGCGCCAAGCATCATAGGTTGAATGGATTTATTGAGCATGATATTCACGTAGCGCACATCTCCAATTACGTCCTCTTCCAAAAGTGATTTCACTTTTAGAAAATTAGGCAACATGCGTCTGTAAAAAGCTGTAAACAACGGAACATCAGCTGTTTCACAAGCTTTTATCATGATGGAACATTCGTCATACGTGCGTGCCATCGGTTTTTCAACATAAATGGGCTTCTTGGCTTTTGCCGCTTTTAAAGTAAAAAACTCATGCGCATTGGGCGGGGTAGCAATGTAAATAGCATTGACTTCTGGGTCATTTATCAAAGCATCGGCATCATCATACCATTTTGGAACGCCATGTCTTCGGGCATAATCCTGAGCTTTTTGCCCATTACGGCGCATGACGGCAACCAATTTTGAGCCTTCAATGAGGTTCATAGCGGGTGCGCTTTTTACTTCACACACATCGCCCACGCCGATAATGCCCCAACGAACTTCTTTATCTTTAAACATCATTTTTTTAAGTCTTTGAAATGGTTAAAACAATCAATTAGTAACAACGAATACAGTATAAATCTTTCTTGCTTCTCATAAGTTTTATTGGGCATAGGAACAATAACTATTCAAATTTAAAAATTATAAAAATTTAACATTATTTATTTGGCATATCGAAACACACAGCCTATATTTGTAATAATTACATTTTTAGAACTCAAAACAATTTTTTATTCCGCTAAAACCAGACATGATGTTAACAATCCGCAATCCGCAATCCGCAATCCGCAATCCGCAATCCGCAATCCGCAATCCGCAATCCGCATGATAGAACCACCTTAACAGGGTAAGTTTTTTCTTATCCCTTTTTGCGTGCTTGTCTTTGATATTGTCAAAGGACATTTAGCCGTTTTTATGTCTTGAATAAACCTTATTTCTTAACCATTAAACGAAAACAGTATGTTCGATTCTTCTTAAATCTATCCTTTTTTTCTGCTTTTGGTCTCTTTTGAGCCCAAACGCTTTGTTTTAGGTATTGCCTAAAATAAAATCAGGCGCACTGTGTACGCCTGACCAACTTACCGCGACGGCAAATCATTGGTAAGTTTAAATAAAAACTAATTTATTCACCGCTAAATTAACAATCTTATGAAAAAGATTGTCACTCTTGGCGTTTTTTTCTCGCTTTTTGCTTGTGTTACTGTATTTGGACAAATTGGTGTAGCTATAGGTGTCGGTAGTTGTAACTCTATAACGATTACCGACTCAGGTGTTAATATTTATCCTCGAACATCTTCTGGTCCATTAGTATATGTGAGAAGTGGACGATTTTCAGATGATTTTTGTGGATACATTGCTTTTGATTACATAGATGTAAGTCAAAGAACTTTTACACTTTATGAAGTAATAGATCCTACTAATCCTGATAGATTTAATAATTTGGCTTATGTAACATCTAATCATAGCGGCTATTTTACTAATCTTTATGTTGGCACTTATATTGTAAATGTTTTTGATGCAGCAGAAGAGATTGGGGTTAATTGCATACAACAAGGTTTTCCTGTGGGAACTAGTGTTGATGCTCCTTTTAAGGTTTTTAATACTCTAGGTCAATTTCTTGGTTGGGCAGCAGAATCGGGTGGGCTTTTTAATGGGCTAAAAGGTTCTAATAGAAGAACAGGAGATATTGTAGTTGGTCAATCACGAATAGTTGATAATGATTGGCACTTTATAGGACAAAGTGGTGCGACAAGATATGGTAATATACCAGTATATCTATCAAATGATATTGTTAGGATTGATGCTACTAAAAGTAAAAACTATAATGAACATTTTATCGCTATTCAAGAGTTTTGGCCAGATGGCACTCCTGGTCGTTGGAGAGCTAAAGGAAATGGCGGTTATGGGGCTTGGATCAATGGTTTAATAAGTAACAACGAAAACCTTAGCGATATTTGGGATGGTGGAACAGGGTGGACATTTTTAGAATATAATAAATATCAAGTGCAGGTTGTTATAAAAAATTCTAATTGTATATCATGGACACAAGTACTACAAAATTTTGTTGTATGTCCTGGTGCACTTGGTTGCAGAATAGGAGAAGACAATATTTCACAAAAAATATTTATAAGCCCTAATCCTACTTCTGATAAATTCAAAATTAATGGTATTGACTTTGACAGGCAAAATGAATATCAAGTATTAGTTTCAGATATGGCAGGAAAAATAATACAACATTTTGAACAAATAACAAATAATGAATTTGATACAAATAATATACCAAATGGGGTATATGTTATTCTACTTAATGATGGGGATCGAAGATTATTTAGTAGTAAATTGGTTGTTAATCGATAAGTCTAATTGCTGTGCCATAAAATTAATTATGGCGCAGCATAATTGTTTATTATGAAAAAAATATTTTTAATATTACTATTATTGATTTTGTTCAATAACCTTATTGGACAGAACTTAATTCCTAATGCGAGTTTTGATTCTCTAATTAAATGCCCTGATATTGAAACGAAAAATAGAAACTCATTGCCAATATATAATTGGACAACAGCAACAAATGAAGGTACACCTGATACTTATAATTCATGCGCGACTGAACCTTGGTATGGTATACCTGTAAACCGTATTTATAGTTTTCAGCAAGCTCATAGTGGTTCTGGTTATGCAGGAATATTCGTTTATGATAATATATGTCAATGCCGAGAGTATATAGAAGTGCCATTAGTTACAAAACTTGAAAAAAATCAAAATTATTTTGTAAGGTTTTATGTCTCCCCAGAGAATGATTCAAGAAGAAACCAAACTCGTATGACTTACATTGATGCAGTCGGTTTAATTTTTACGGATACATTTTTTTTTAGAAAACAATTTATTGTTGAATTAAATGCAAGTATTGAAAATAAAGGCAAGCTGATAAGAGATACTGTGAATTGGACACCAATTTGTGGTCTTTATAAAGCAAAAGGTAGTGAAAAATATGCAACAATTGGAAATTTTAGGAGCGATGCAGAAACTTTAGTTGAAAAAGAAGATCCAATACTTAGTAGTAACAGAAGTTATTTCTATTTGGACGATGTCTCTGTAACTAAATTCAATCCCCTCCCCGACAGCACCGTTCTCGTCTGTGCAGGAGAAACACAAAAATACAACGCTGCCTTTCTGAATGGCACGTACAAATGGAATACAGGCTCAACCGATTCTATCATAAGTATTTCTAAATCAGGCACTTATTCCGTTGAAGTGACGATTGATGGTTGTGTTTTAACTGATACTGTTGTTGTTATTGTGCCGCCTGATGCTCAAAATCGGGTGGAAATACTGAGGGGGGATACAACGCTGTGTGAAGGTAAAAAAATAGAACTGTCCGCTACGGCTGTGCCGGGTCAATACGTTTGGTCAAATGCTGCAACAACACCGACTATCAGTGTCAACAAAACAGACAATTATGCCGTCACGGTCACAAATCGGTGTGGGACATACAATGACGATGTGGATATAACATTCAAAAAATGTGGCTGCAAT
>JAYSQG010000169.1:0-2047 GCA_043721685.1 Saprospiraceae bacterium
TAATACATTGTCCTTGTATTCAATGCCACCGACATAGTTTTGTACATAATTCGTTGAACCGCTTACTGTTTTCCTTAGTTTATTACCTCCTGCATCATAAAGAAAATTAATGCTATTGCCACCTGTGAATGTAATTGTCATCGGTAAATTCATGTGATTGTAAGCGATGCTTGTAATGTTTTTATTCGGGTCGGCTGTCATATTGCCGTTGTTGTCATAACTGTATGCACTACCATTAGAAACCGTTTTAAAACCTTTCGTCAAGTCGCTGTTGTCTGTCACACTGTTCAGCTTGTTTGTGATATTGTAACCGTAAGACCCATAATTGTAAGTCAAATCATCAATTAAACCCCAAGTTGGATTGGATGCACCCGCTACACTTGTCAAACCGTTGCGTTGCAAAGTATTGATATTGCCTCTAATATCATAAGTGAGCATTTCATCATAACGTCCGCCTGTTACAGCACCGCTTGCGCTGATGTCAGAATATTTTGCGCTCGTCATTCTGTTGACAGCATCGTAACTCAACGTATAGGCTTGTTTCTCACGACCACGTATTTGCCAAATAACTTGTGAAATATTGCCGCCATACTGAGGGGTCACAGTTGTGCCACTCGGCGCATTGGCTTGTAATGGGTTTTCATATTTCAAGTCCATAGAAAACAAATCATTGTAATCCAAATCAGCATCTGAACTATTCGGACTAAATTGGTTAGGCAAATTCCCGATTGCCGCTAATGGCGAAAGTGCTTGTGCAGGACTGTTAATACCCGTCAACCAACCCAATGAATTATACGAATAATCCACTTTTTGAAGATAATTCAGAGAACCTACTTTACCCATTCGCTTGGTTTGCAACTGATTTTTAACATTGTAATCGGCATACGACAATATCTGTTCGGGCATTGCATCAATTTGATGTTTCATCTGCTTCAAACGCAAGCCATTGTCATAATCCATTGTTTCTACGATGGTGCGTGTTGTCGTCGAATTCGGTTTATGCGTTCTTGTTTTTGTCAGGATATTATCCGCTAAATCATAATTTAATGCAATCTTTTCACTGAAATTACTGGCTGAAATCGCACCACTTGGCGAATACATTTGATTATTGCTGTATGTACTGTTTAAACGACCATAAGCATCATACTGTAAAAACGATTCTAAATACGTTCCAAAATAATTGTAGGTGCGAATCGGTTTGCCCAATTCTGTTCCTGCTGCTGTGCTATAAGTCGTTGATGTCAAAGTAGTTGCGAGACTTGGATTATAAGTCACAGTCACACCATTAGCCAACATCTCAGGTGTAATAGTCGTGCTTGTCGCAAAGCCCGTTGCTGACGGACGACCATACGTGTCATACTGTGTGGCGAGCCATTGACCCAATCCCGATTGTTTGCCATCTTGCATCAGCACCAATTGATTGCGGGCATTGTACTGCATATTCACAGCCGCAATATCAGGCAGTTTTTTCTGAATCATATTGTCGTTGTAGTCATAAACGTAAGAATAATCCAAATCATTGGTGTACCACCATTCTTGCCACGCCCCACGCGGTGTATAAACTTTGTTCAAACGGTCTTTGTCGTCAAAGCTGTAAATCATATAGTAACCACCCGCCACATTGTTTTGGACATTGACGGTGAATGTTTTGCGCCCTTTTCTGTCGGTGTAGGTTTTTGACACACGACCGTCGGGGTCAGTTCGGGTCACTTTGTTCAATGTATTGGCAGGATAAGTTGCAGTACCTGTCATATCATACGCTTCACCAGCTGCATTTGTGCCGTATTCTGTAAAGGACGGTTGCCAATTCGGGGGCGTTGTTTTCCAAATCCTACTGAGGGGGGATGCTTCGTATTCCATTTTAGAAAACGGTTGATTTGAAGGCAGCGTAGCGACAAAAGCACCCGTTGTGTTTGTGCTTTCAAAAGGGTCGTACTTTTTAAATTCTCGACCTTGGTTGTCGTATTCTATGACAGAAATCACATCTTTTAAATTCGGTGAATTGGCAACTGCCACATTTTGAACAGGGCGACCGAGACCATCGAGA
>JAYSQG010000170.1:0-3021 GCA_043721685.1 Saprospiraceae bacterium
GTCAAGGATGAAGAAGAAGTGAAAGCGAATTGGGAAAGATTGAAGCTGAAAGAAGGTAAAAAATCCGTTTTAGAAGGTGTTCCAAAATCGCTGCCCGCAATGGTCAAGGCTTACAGAATGCAAGAAAAAACCGCCAAAGTGGGTTTTGAATGGGACACTGCCGACCAAGTTTGGGAAAAAGTGGAAGAAGAAATTCAAGAATTTAAGGAAATGATACCCCTCAGTATGCCTGCCGAAAAACGGGAAGAAGAGTTCGGTGATGTGCTTTTTTCACTTATCAATTATGCCCGTTTTATCAACATAGACCCTGAAACGGCTTTGGAAAAAATCAATCGAAAGTTCAAAAGACGCTTCGAATTTATTGAAAAAAATGCACCGCGCGACCTTGAAGAGATGTCGCTTGAGGAAATGGATGCGTTGTGGAATGAAGCAAAAGTGATAGAGAGGAAATGATGAAGTATGAATGATAAATGATGAATTTACCCCCTTAGTAAATTCATCATTTATCATTCATACTTCATCATTACTTATTTCATAATTACCGCAGGATTGTCATATTACCCCTCAGTATTTTCCCGTCATTGACGTTTAAACGCAGAACATAATAGTACGTGCCTTCGGGCAAATCGCCACCGCTTTGGTTGACACCTTGCCAGTCGTTGTGGTAGGGTTTGGCTTTGTACAAAATATCGCCCCAACGGTTGAAAATGATGAGTTCATTGTTGGGATATTGATCGATGCCATCAATGCGTAAAGCATCATTTTTGCCATCGCCATTGGGTGTTATAGCGTTTGGAATATCTACAATTTGAGCTATCACAGTGTCTTTTTGCTTAGGATTTATCAAAATGCGCACCTCGCCTGTATCGCATAATCGAGCACATATATCGCTACAAATAGCAAATTTAAACTTAACAATACCCACAAAAGACTTGTCGGGACGATAAGTAAAACTACCATTATTGAACAAATCAAAAGTACCTGCGACTGGGTTAGTTAACTGAGTGATGGTATAAGTACCTGTCGGCGCATTTTCGTTGACAGTACCCACAACTGGTTTTCCGACAGTTGTAACAAGGGACAAAGTGTTTGCTTTGGGCAATAAAGGCAGAAAGATCTGAACCGTATCGCGCACCGTATAGTTGGGGCAAGTCGTGTCCGCCACCGACCAAATGAACACATTGCGCCCATTTTGTAGGTTTTCGGCGACCGATTTGGGGTCAGAAGGCGTTAAAATCCGCACATTTCCAGTAAGGCTTGACCAACGACCAACGTATTGTAAATTTTCTGCCGCATTTAAACCCACATTAGTTTGACAGACACTGCGGTCAACACCTGCATTTGAAATAGGTAAAGGCTTGAGGTTGATACGTGCAGAATCGGTCAATTCAGCAAAACAACCGTTTTTATCTTTGACTTCCAACAAGGCATAAGTCGTTGAAAACAAGGGGGCTACAGACAATATTTGACCACTCAGTATATTCGTGAGGAATCGATTACCTGCTTCATCTCGAAGTGTAATATTGTAAGAACCGACTGGGTTTATATTAAATTTCAAGATAGCATTGTCAAAACGACAAATCGTTGTATCGCCTGTCAAACCCGCTATCAATCTATTTTTAAAAATAATGGGAATACTCCGACTTGTAGATGCACAAGGCTTTGTCAAATCCACAGAGCCATTCGACAACGTGTCCCCCACAATATAAGCGATATAATAAACGCGGTTAAATTGCAGATTTGAGACATCAAAAATACCTGTTTTGTTGCGTTTCAAAATATTCCCTCTTAGGTTCGCTGAACCATCATGTAGTACAAATTCTGTCGCATCGTTGCCATCCAAACGTGTATCATTAAGCGGAATGGCACGACCTGTCAGACCATAACAAACGACGAGCGAATCGGCACGTAAAGTACCTGAAGCCGTATAACAAGGGCAATTTTTCATTCCACGTACCTCGTTTGACAAACAGCCAAAATTGTCTTTAACTGTAAAATTATAAGCTGTTCCGTTTGGAACAGGATTAGATGAAAATGTATTGCCTGTTAAAACGCCATTGACCGACCCCATCATAGTAAAAGGTGCGGCAGAGCCTGTCACGTTGAGTTGTACGCGATATTCAGTTGCTTCTAAATTACAGTTTTCTGAAATAAGACTCAGTCCAGGCAATTCTTTAAATTCAATACTTATCGAATCCGCTTGGCTGCAACCAATAGCATTTGCGGATTCAAATTTGAATATATAAACCCCTGATTTTGAAACGATAACATCGGTTTGCGTCACAAAAGAATTGAGGAAAGAAACCGTTGCGCCAACTGGTTTATTTACCACGCTCCAGGTTTGAACAGACGCTGTTGTCTGACCCCTCAGTAAAGTACGTGTGCCACAGACCGTTGTATCATTGCCAGCATTGACAACTAGTTTTGGCACAATGGTAATGTTTGCACAAGTCCAGAAACCTGCCCCACAAGAATTAATTCCTCTTGCACAAATTTGACCGCCTCTTGATGTACCGAGATTGACCGTAATTTGAGAACCCATCGAGTCGCCTACTATGCTGGCACCGTTAGGCACTTGCCATTGATAACCAATGACTTCTGGTATAAAAGCGATGCTAAAAGTTGCCATTGAACCTTCGCAAAGTGTCGTTGTGCCGACGATATTGGCGGGCGATGCAGGTGGTGTTTTGACCGTTACGTATTTACGACTTTGCTGCCCATCAGCACATCCACCCAAAGGAGCAACACGCACATTACCACTTGAAGAACCAAACCTAATGACGACTCGACTGGTGTTTAAACCACTTACAATCGAAGCACCTGTCGGCACAACCCATAAATACCCTCCAGCATTCGGGTCATTTTGAACTTCAAAGACAGCTGTTGAATCCTTACAAACGATTGTGCTCCCTGTCAAAGGCAATGAATCGAGCGTATTTCTAACTTCTACTGCAAAACAAGCCGATTTTTTAACATTGCAATCATTTTGAATTTCAATGCACACATTGCCACCTGTCGAAG
>JAYSQG010000171.1:0-4011 GCA_043721685.1 Saprospiraceae bacterium
GAGATGAAATTGACATGACCAGTAAAAAAAGGCGCATAGGCTTGAAGCGCATCACAAATATTGATTTTCAGCTTAGGTTTGTAGTCAAACAAGTCCAAAACATCTTGATAAACACCTTCTGACATCCAGCCATCCGTATGCGTTTGAAAAATCTCTGCCGTCGAATATGTGCTTAAAATATTGGGAAATTCATCTGAATCGGTTTCGATGTCAACCCCTAATTCCGCCATTTTTTTATAAAAAAAAGCCAACTCACGGTTGTGAACTTTTAATACCAATTGCTGTCTGCCGCCAAAACTGACGTTGTTTATGCCTGCTTTTTGAGCTATTTCTAAGACAGACAACAACCATGAAGGCGAGACGATGCCGCCTTTTAGGTTAATTTTCAATGTTTTATAGCTATTAAACATATTCTATGTATTTTTTAAATTTATAGCCCTGAAAGGGCGGAATGTGATAGCAATGGGTAACGCCCATTTGAATATCAAAATAGGGGATATTGTTATTATTTTCAATGGGTTTTACCCATTGCTAACAGATAACGCCCTTTCAGGGCTAAGTTGTTTCTCCAAAATAGACCTTACCTCTGCCCGACAACTGCCACAACCACTACCAGCCCCTGTCGCATCGCACAATTTTTGAAAATCGTTACACCCATTTTGAATATGTTTTTCCAAATTACCTGTACCCACGCCGTTACAGGAACAAACGATTTTGCCCAAAATAGGCTCTGCTTTTTTGCCACTCCGCAACAATTCCAAACGTTTTTCAGACAGTTCAATGCCGTTTTGAATCCAGTTTTTGAATTCTAAAAACTCTGATTTGTCGCCAATTAAAATCGCTCCAACGAGGCGATCATTTTTAATGACACATTTTTTGTAATACCTTTTCGCTTTGTCAATAAAGATAACTTCTTCAAAATCAAGGTTTTCCGTCGGTGTTTCGATACGTCCCAATGAACACAATTCCAAACCTTCCATTTTCAAAATATTCATCGAAAGCGAACCTTTGTAAGGTGCTGCCGCATCACCCGCTAAGAATCGCGCGGCAACGGCGGCTTGTTCTTCGGCAGCAGCCGTGATGCCCCACATCTCGCCGTGCCATTCAGCTATTTCGCCAAAGGCAAATACTGAGGGGTCAGAAGTTTGCAAATAATCATTGACTAAAACGCCGCGGTTGCACGATAAACCAGCTTCGCGTGCTAATTCGACATTGGGTATCGTGCCAACGGCGTACAAAAGTGCATCACATTCTATTCTTCGACCGCTGCGTAAGCGGATAGCTTCTATTTTTTCTTTGCCAAAAAACGTTTGGACTTGGTCGTTGAAAAAGGCATCGACGCCCCGTTCAAGAATTTCTTCACGCAGCAAAGCACTGCCTAAATCGTCCAATTGTCTGTCCATAAACCGTGAAGTACGTTGCACGACAGACACTTTTACCCCAATTTCACTTAAAGAACCCGCCATCTCAAGACCTAACAAACCGCCACCGACGATAACGATGTGTTTGGGGTTTTGAGTAACATCTGCTCCCTTCTGGGACGGGGGGGTAAGTTGATTAAGCAATTGATCCGCATCATATTTTGTTCGCATCGTAAAAATACCTTCAAGATGTTGCGGCACATCTTTTGGCAAATTCGGACGGCTGCCCATTCCGAGTAGCAAAATATCGTAGTTGTGAACCGTACCGTTGTCATCTTCAAATGACTTATACTGAGGGGTCAATTTTTTTACGCCAACACCTTTGTGGACTTTGACATTTTTATCAAACAAATCCTTTTCAGTCAACTTTTGTAATTGTTCCCATGTTTGCGTACCACTCACATAATCGGGTAGCATCACACGGTTGTAAAATGGGTGAATTTCACGGCTAAACACATGAATTTCGTCCGTTTCATTCAGTTTTCGATAATTATCAATAAAACCATTGGCAGCCGCACCTGCTCCGATGATGACGATTTTTCGTTTTTGAGCAACGATTTTAACGACATCAACGGCAGAAAATTTAAAATCAGGTTCTTTTGAACGTGGGTCAACGAGGTTATTTGTCACGTTATTGGCACGTGCAAAATCTTTTCCGTTGATTTTTCCCCAGTGCATCGGCAAAAAAACAACGCCTTCACGTATGTCATCGGTCAATTTTGCGCTTGCGCGCACATTGCCCCGATCGTTGACAATTTCAACCGTTTCACCTTCTGAAATGCCCCGTTCCAAAGCATCTTTTGGATTAATTTCTACAAAAACTTCTGATATATGCTGATTGAGTTTATTCACCTTTCCTGTCCGACTCATCGTGTGCCATTGGTCTCGAATACGTCCAGTCGTCAAAATGAGTGGATACTGAGGGGTCGTTTTTTCGGATAAAATAGTGTCTTCACAACCATGTATTTGTGCTTTCTTACTGGGTGTATAAAATAACTTATCCTCAAAAAGGCGTTTGGTGCCTATTTGTTTGACATTGTTCTCAATGTCTTTATTTTGATTAAAATTGATATTGGTTTTATCTGTATTGTTTAATAAAGTTAAAGCATCTTGTTCCGTAAATGGCCATTGAATAGAAGTATATTTTTGTAAAATACTATAATTTAAACCTGTGATATCTATGTTTGTACCTTTCGTTAATGCCGCATGTTCTAAAAAAACATCTTCTGTTTTTGGATAATCAAAATGTTTTTCAAAACCCATTTTGTGTGCAAAACGCACCAAAATATCGGTATCGGGCAATGCCTCGCCGGGTGGTTCTGTGATTTGATGTAGGTAAGTGACACGACGTTCAGAATTGGTCATCGTGCCTTCTTTTTCTGTCCAAGTGGCAGCAGGTAACACAACATCGGCGTATTCCAATGTTTCTGGACGGTTTGACATATCTTGAACGACGACGAATTTGGCGTTTTTCAAAGCTTTTTCTGCCATTCGCACATCGGGCAAACTGAGTAAGGGGTTGGTACATATAATCCAAATCGCCTTCATGCGCCCATCGGCGAGGGCTTCAAACATTTCAGTTGCGGTCAATCCTGGCTTTGGCGCAATGGTTTTTCCGCCCCAAAATTCTTGTACTTCACGACGGTCATTTTCATCTAACAGATTGCGATGCGCAGGTAACATATTCGACAAGCCGCCGACTTCACGTCCACCCATCGCATTGGGCTGACCCGTGAGCGAGAACGGACCTGCACCTGATCGACCGATTTGACCCGTTATTAAGTGGAGATTGATGAGACTTAAATTCTTAGAAACCCCCATAACACTCTGATTCAAACCCATTGCCCACATCGAAATAAAGCCTTTCGAGCGTCCAATCCATGAGGCAGCGAGCTTCAAATCAGCAATGTCGATGCCACAAATGTCTGCCGCTTCTTCAATGGATTTAGAAAAAGCGACAGACTTGAGTTTTTCATACCCCTCAGTATATTGAGAAATAAAATCATCGTCAATCCATTGATTTTCAATCAATAAACGAGCGATGGCATTAAAAAGTGTAATATCCGTGGCAGGTTTTATAGGAAGGTGGAGGTCTGAACTACGTGCTGAATCTGTTTTTCTCGGGTCAACAGTGATGATTTTTACATGAGGATTAGCGGCTTTATGCGCTTCAACACGACGCCAAATAATCGGGTGGCACCAAGCTGGATTAGCCCCTGCGACAAGAATACAATCGGATAATTCAATGTCGTCATAACAAACGGGTACACTATCTTCGCCGAGTGCCAATTTGTAGCCAACTACGGCAGAAGACATACAAAGTCGTGAATTTGTGTCAATATTGTTAGAGCCAATAAAGCCTTTTATAAGTTTGTTAGCGACATAATATTCCTCGGTCAACATCTGTCCAGAAACGTAAAAACCGACAGAATCGGGGCCATATTTGTCAATAAATGTCTTAAAAACGGCAGCCGTTCGCTCCAAAGCGGTATCCCAACTGACGCGTTCACGTGGCGCATTTTTGTGCCAACGCATTTCGGGATAGAGTAATCTGTCCGTTTTGTCCCACGCCGTATAGTGCAGGTTCATG
>JAYSQG010000172.1:0-1806 GCA_043721685.1 Saprospiraceae bacterium
CCCATTATTGTCCCTATCCTATTGATTTCCTTGAAATCAATAGCTCAGTTAAATCCAGCCATAATGCCCCCCTCAGTATTTTCAACCATAAAATTCATAGGCGAACCCATGATTGCCCTTTTAATCGGCATTGTGTTCACCATACCATTACTTAAAAACATAGGGAGAAAAGATATAAACAGCTTCTTTGATATTGCATTGGATAGATCGGGGGCGATATTAGCCGTCACCGCCGCAGGTGGTGCATTTGGAGAAGTCATAAAAGCCTTAGATTTGGGCAATGTGTTTGGCGATTCGTTGGCTGCATCGGGTTTGGGTTTAGCCATTCCTTTTGTATTATCCGCCATTTTCAAAACGGCACAAGGCAGTTCAACCGTTGCCGTTATATCCACGGCAAGCATTGTTGCGCCACTTTTGGCTTCTATTGGCTTAGATACTGAGGGGGGGCATTTGTTGGCATTGTCGGCAGCAGGCGCAGGCTCGATGTTCTTTTCACACACTAATGACTCTTATTTTTGGGTCATTTCTAAGTTTTCAAACTTAGATACAACGACCACATTACGCGCACATTCAACAGCAAGTGCATTGATGGCGGTTGTTGCTTTTTTATCGGTTTGGGTCGCCTCGTTTGTCATTTAAATACAAAAAAGCCCTTGTCAACAGTCGTTGCCAAGGGCTTTTATTCAAACGTCACTAAACCTAAATAGAATTTTCTTCACCTAAAATCAAAAAATCTTTATATTAATGATGACCGCGCTTGCGCTTTGGATTTGGAATCACAGCACCTGCTGCATCAAAAGTAATCATCGTATTATTTGTCAAACGAACGCCATAGATAATCGTACCGTCTGTTTTTGTCACTTTAATGATGTGGTCAATATCTGTTGTATGACCGTTAGTCGTTAAGTAAGTCTGAATAACTGCTGGCAATTCTGCCAATGTAATCTCTACAAATTTATTACCGCGTGGCTCATCAACAATCAAAGCACCTGTTGCGTCAAAGTGATAATGTGTACGGTCTGTTAAACGAACACCGTAACGAACAGTACCATCGGGTAAAGTAATTTTTTCGATGCGTTTAATCAAAGTGATGTCCACATTTGCGTTCAAATAAGCCTGTGCAGTCGCTGGTAAATCACCAAAACCGATTGAATCGCCGCGTCCACCATCTGGGTGATTACCATGACGACCTCTGCCCATCTTATTGCAATTTTCACGGCTTGTATCGCCGCCCATAGGACCAGCAATCGTACCACTTGTACCTTGACCAAGTGTCAATAGAGCGTCAGAAGTTGTGATGACTTCGAGATCCGCAGAAGGGTCAACACTTGAAGTTTTTGTACAGCCAATAGCCAATACTAAAATAAACATTGAGAGAACTTGAAATAACTGTTTCATAATTTAAGTACCTTTTGTTAGTTAAATAAAATTTGTTGTTCTTGAAAAATTGTCGTTTCTAAAAAAAAAATTGTCGTTTCTAATTGTCTTACTCTTTACTACACGGCACGTTTTAAATGGGGGTTGCGTAAGGAAATAAAAAAATAAAATGTTTTTTAACCGCCTTACTCTTTACTACACGTCGAGGTTTTAAAAAGGGTTGCGTTGCCTCAAAAGATTTTTTTTATTCTTTTCCAATAAGACATTTTCTTTCAAATGCCTTACTCAATACTACACGACAGGGTTTCAAAAAGGGTTGCGTTGGTAGGAAATAATTTTATATTATTTCGCAATAAACTGATAAACAATTATTTACAAAATAGCACAATAAACCATTTGCTTTTTGAACAAAAAAATAGGCGATTGAAA
>JAYSQG010000173.1:0-5370 GCA_043721685.1 Saprospiraceae bacterium
TCAACAGGGCGTTTACCGTCAATATGTTCCAATAAATTCTCAAAAGGTGCTTCGCCATCATCGAGTGTAATAAAATCAAAAAACTCGAATACACGTGCATCAGACAATGACCGCAATTCCGTATTCGCAAAACCGCCACCCATGACGACTTTTATATCTGGATGATGTTTTTTGAGCCATTGCCCACAACGCAACGCACTGTATAAATTGCCAGGGAAAGGAACGCTAATCGCTACAACTTTGGGATTAACTTTCAAAATACCCCCCCTCAGTATTTCGAGGAAAATAGTGTCAATATAGGTGTAATCTGCTTGTAAAGCATCGTAAAGTTCATCAAAACGATTGGCAGACCGCGCCAAACGTTCGGCATAACGGCTGAAACCAAAGTGAGCATCCACACATTCCATGATTAAATCGGACAAATCTTCAAGGAAAAGCGTGGCTAAATGTTTTGCTTTGTCCTGCGTGCCCATTGAGCCGAATGCCCAATCGAGGTCGTAGAGTTGTGCAAAACGAGATGCTTCTGGTAGAAAATCTTCTTGACAAATCAAGTGAGAAAGTGTCGGATTTTTACCTTGTAAAAACAAAATAACGGCATCAATGGCATAAATATAATCGTCTTTCAAGGCGACAATACGTTGTGCATTGTCCGAAAGCTCTTGATTCGAAGCGGTTATTTGAGCAAATAAATCGCTCAAACCTTGTTTTGAAAATAAAGCTAAAATGACTTCTATGCCCAAATCTGCTTGAAAAGAAGGGATGTTTTTAGTATTCAAAAAGCCCTTGATATACGCTGTGGCAGGGTACGGCGTATTCAATTGCGTGAAAGGTGGCGTTATTAAAAAGACTTTATGGCTCAAAATTGTATTATTTTGGCATAAAAGTAGGTCGTTTTTAGGGAAATGAGTTACAACGGCTGGATAAATTGGTATTCGTTATATTTACGTGATAAAAATACCCCAATTTTGCCATCATCAATTTCAATTTTTAATCTTACACCTAATGTTTAACATTTTTAAAAATGAGTAAAATGAAAAAACTATCCATTTGCCTAACGGTCATTCTTGTTAGTGTTCTCAATTTTTCTTGCAAAAAGGAAGTGACTAACCCACCGTCAACGACTATTACGGACGGTTTAACGACCATTTATCAAGGCACATTTACAGGTTCTGCGCATACGACGACTGGCACAGTGAAACTGGCAAAAGATGCAAGTGGCAAAAAGTATCTTGTTTTTGATAATTTCAAAACAGATTCTGGACCTGATTTGAAGGTTTATTTGGCAGAGGATTTAGGTGCATCTAACTATACTGAAATTTCGAATAAAGTTATCAACGGCACTTATCAACTGAATGTGGATAGCAGTGTGGATACCGATAAAAAGCGCAAGGTGCTGATTTGGTGCAAGTCCTTTTCTGTTCTGTTTGGCAGTGCTGATTTGAAATAAATCAATGTTATTTTGAATGAATCGCAGCATATAATTGCACCTTCGCTACTGAGGGGTTCATGGGATTGCCATTGAGCATCAAAAGATAACACGCCAAAGCCGATATTTGCCAATCGGTTACGAGATGCTCGCCATTGTAGCGATAGATTTTTTTAAAATTATCATTGATAGGAATATCCAAAGCGGAACACACCTTGAACGTCCGAAAAAGGGTATCAGAGAAGTCACTTGCCGATATATCTGCGCCCATACGCTCCATGATGTCACTGGCATAATACGCCAACTTTTGACGATGGTGCGTCTGTCTGATTTGTTGCGTAGCTAAGACTTCGTCGAGATAATCATATATTTTTAGCATCGTCTCATTAATGGTGAATGGTGAATAAATAAATGGCGAATGGCGTTATACGGTTTGCGGTTGTCTTAATTCTGCCAATTCTTTAAAAAGTTCTTTTTCTCTTTCAGACAATTTTTTAGGCATTGTGATATTGATTTTAGCATATAAATCGCCAAATTCCTTAGGGTTTTCATATTTTGGCATACCCAAACCCCTCAGTCTCAACGTGTTGCCATTATCTGTTTCTTCTTTAATTGTGATGCTTTTTGTTCCGTGGAAGGTATTCAGATTTACTTTGCCACTGAGTAATGCTGTATAAAAATCAACATCCATCGTGACATATAAATCATCACCGTTGCGCTCCACAAAAGGGTCACGAACAACGCGTATGGTGACAAATAAATCGCCGTCCTTGCCGCCATTGATACCCCGCCCACCTTTTCCAGGAACCCGAATTTTTTGACCGTCGGCAATGCCTCGTTTGAGCGTAATGGCTATTTGCCGATTTTCAACCTCCAAAATGCGTTTGATACCGTGGAAAGAATCGGCTAATAATATCTGCATTTCGGCTTCATAGCTGACACCGCGCGCAGTATGATTTGTGGAATAACGTTGCTGACCAGCACCGCCACCCATGCTGCCACCAAAGAATTTTTCAAAAATATCCTTGAAATGGGCATCATCGGCAAAGTCCTCAGCTGTAAAATTATACTGTTGTCCACCTCTGGTACTTTGCTGTTGCTGTTGTTGTTGCCGATTACCACCACTTTTTTCGAGATATTCCCAGTTTTCGCCAAACTCATCGTAGCGTTTGCGTTTATCGGGGTTCGATAAGACTTCGTTGGCTTCGTTTATTTCTTTGAATTTTTCTTCAGCAACTTTATCACCAGGGTTTTGATCGGGATGATGCTTCATCGCCAGTTTGCGATAAGCTTTTTTAATGACATCAGCAGAAGCCGTTTTGTCCACACCAAGTATTTTATAATAATCTTTGTAAGCCATAGGAGCGTTTTCTTTTTTGCAAAATTGGCGTTATACTGAGGGGGTGTAAAATGATTAGGATTGGTTAAGGAAGTGATTGATGTCACTTTATTACCCAATATCACCCAATTTCTTTTGAAACTTTGTTTAATATTAACTTTTAAAAATTGTCTCATATTCTGAATAAATAATACTACTTTGTCATGTTAAATTGAATCAATTAAATAATACTTTATTATCCTTAAATCTACTAAAATGATAACTCAAACAGTTGCCCAATGGCATAATCTCGTAACCAATAGAGACACTGCCGCACTCGATGCGTTTTTGGCCGACAACGCCGTTTTTCATTCACCCATTCTACATGCACCACAGGTTGGTAAAGAGATTACAACCCTGTATTTATCGGCGGCATTAACTGTCTTCTATAACGACACGTTTAAATATGTGCGTGAAGTTGTCAGCGGACAAGATGCCGTATTGGAATTTCAAGTTGTCATTGACGGTATTATCGTCAATGGTGTGGACATGATGACTTGTAATAGTGATGGGCAGGTTGTTGACTTCAAAGTAATGTTACGCCCCCTCAAAGCGGTTCATTTGATTCAACAAAAGATGCTGGCGATGCTTCAAACTATCGGTTTTTAAGGGACAGATACTTAATGTTATGAACCGTCAGAAGCTTAGTCTGACGGTTCATTTATTATGTTATCCACAAATATTTGATTGTTCCCTGTCGCCAATCTCAAAAACAGGTTTTTATTATTCCGAAAAACACACGTCATACCTTTTTTTATTTCTTTAAAAATGAAATAAAGTCGCATTTATTTTGATTCCTCGATATAAATCCCGATATTCACCGAATACAGGAAAAGCAAGTTATTTTTGCTTTCAAACTAAGTACAATATATGACGAATAAGAAGAACCAACTTTTTGACTCCTACCAGCCACGACCCACTTTTTGGGACGAAATGGCATTGAATACTGAGGGGATATTCAGACAGCATTACGATGCTGCCGTAAAAGTTTTAAGCCAACTCCCACTCACGGCATTGAACCGCAAAGAAGAATTGGCGCGCGAACTCTTTATGAATCAAGGTATTACGTTTACCGTTTATTTTGAAAATGAAGGCATCGAGCGCATCTTTCCTTTTGACATCATTCCACGTATCATAGAAGCGAGCGACTGGAAACATATTGAGTCAGGCGTTAAACAGCGCCTCAAAGCCTTGAATATGTTCCTGCACGATGTATATCACGAACAAAATATCATCAAAGAGGGCATCGTTCCCGCCGATTTGATTGTCAGTTGTCCGCATTATCTGCGTGAGGTTGACCAAATTGATGTGCCACACAATATATATGTACACATCGCGGGCGTTGACTTGATTCGGGATTCAGACGGTACATATTACGTTTTAGAAGACAATTTGCGGACACCGTCTGGAGTCAGCTATATGTTGGAAAACCGTGAAGTGACAAAGCGGCTTTTCCCTGATTTGTTTCTCGATAGCCATGTCAGACGGGTGTCTGATTATCCTATTTTGTTGCATAAAAACTTAAAGTCACTGGCTCCTGGCGCTCATAGTAATCCTAATATTGTGCTTTTGACACCCGGTATTTTCAATTCCGCTTATTATGAGCATACTTTTTTGGCTCGTTCTATGGGTATTGAGCTTGTCGAAGGGCGTGATTTGGTGGTTAAAGACCATAAAGTGTTCATGAAAACAACACGTGGACTACGACAAGTTGATGTCATATACAGGCGTGTAGACGATGAGTATCTCGACCCGCTTGTGTTCAAAAGTGATAGTTTACTCGGCGTTCCCGGCTTAATGTCGGCATACCGAAAAGGTACAGTCGCGATTGTCAATGCCATAGGTAATGGCGTAGCAGATGATAAAGCAATTTGTGTCTATGTGCCTGATATGATAAAATATTATTTGAACGAAGAACCGATTTTGAAAAACGTACCAACTTACAGAATGCAAGTTGCCGACGACCTCGACTATGTTTTCAAAAACATGCACAATATGGTTGTCAAACGCACCAATGAATCGGGTGGCTATGGTATGGTGATGGGCGACAAAGCCACCGAACAAGAATTAGAGGACACTAAAAAAGCCATTCTCGAAGACCCCCGTTCGTTTATTGCCCAACCAATTATAAAACTTTCGACAGTGCCTTGTCTGTTTGGCGATACATTACAGCCACGACATGTTGACTTGCGTCCGTATGCTTTGGTTGGACCCAATGGCATCGAAGTTGTGCCCGGTGGTTTGACCCGCGTCGCAATGCGCGAAGGGTCTTTGATTGTCAATTCATCGCAAGGCGGTGGTTCAAAAGACACTTGGGTGTTAGAAGAATAAAAAGTTAATGATGAAGTATGAATGATAAATGACGGAAATCGCATTTTTCATCATTCATACTTCATCATTCATCATTATACTGAGGGGGTCATATTTCCAATAAAAAAAGAATTCTTTGATATTTTTTGTAGCGTAAACGTATCGGATACCTTAGAGGCTGTCCATACATCACAAGTTTCGACCCGATTATTAATATGTTTTTAAAAATTGTATTCTATATTGAATATCAACTATT
>JAYSQG010000174.1:0-10872 GCA_043721685.1 Saprospiraceae bacterium
CAACGGCATCAAACCCAATGTGTTAGACAGAGGACGTTGGGAGTGGATGGAACGCTACCGTGTATGGGAAGCAAACCGCAAAGTATTCCTCTATCCCGAAAACTGGATTGAAAGCAATTTGCGGGACGATAAAAGCCCATTTTTCAAGGAATTGGAAAGTGAATTGCTGCAAAAAGACATCAATAAGCAAAATGTCACCGATGCTTTGAAAGCCTATTTGTACAAAGTAGATGAGGTGGCGAATATGGAAGTTGTGGGCTTGTATATTGATGGCACAAGGACTGGCGTAACTTGGAATGAAGGTGCAAAACTTCATGTATTTGCCCGTACCCGCAATGCGCCTTACTTTTTCTTCTACCGCTATTTGGCGTTGGATGAAATGAATTGGTATGCTTGGGAGAAGATGCAGGTGGACATTCCGAGTTATGATGTTGAAAATACTGAGGGGGTCATTACGGGCAATGGTTGTTACTTGATTCCTGTTGTTTGGAATGGGCGATTGTTGATTTTTTTCCCGCAAATTATGAAGAAAACAAAGCCTAATCCTGCTTCCCAAACTGGGAGTTTTAGTGGACTTGCAAATAGTGCTACAGGAATTCAGAATTCAAAGCCTATTGAATATTTTGAAATCAAAATGGCTTGGAGTGAATATCGGAATGGAAAATGGACGCAGAAACAATTATCAAAAGATACGGCTGCGGAGAGTTACGAACTGAATATTTCAAAATACAAATTCATTCCTGCTGTTCACCCAGAAGCAGTTTATATTAATGTAGATCCTAATCTTGATGATGATGGAGGATTTGCAGCAACTTTTGCATTTGAAGGTAGTAAATTGTCCAGAACAGGGACAAAAGGAGTTAATGGTACTGTTCCAATATTTACGATAACGGCGTTCCACAAAGATGATAGAGCTTTACCTTCTTTGCAGTTTGACCAAGCTGACAATAGGGTTAATAAAACTTTGACTTTCAACGACTTAGTGAATAAGTCAACGATTAGCAATTTACCAAATTATACGGCAACAAGTTTTTATTACCCCTACACCAATGATTTGCTCGGTAAAATCAACACTGGTCAATTAGAAGCCTTTTTTAGGTTTAATACTGAGGGGGTTGTTCTTGCTACTGATAAAGCAGAAGCCTATGGACTTTTTGACCCTGATAATAATCCTGCTACTTTAAATAGCGTCTATCACGAACTCAAACGCCCGTATTCCCTCTACAATTGGGAACTATTTTTCCATACGCCTATGATGTTGGCAGATGCTTTGAGCAAAGCCCAGCAATTTGAAGAAGCGATGAAATGGTATCATTTCGTTTTCAGCCCTATGGCAGATGGTCTTGAAGACAATCGTTTTTGGCAGTTCAGTCCGTTCAAAGACATCAATAGTCAACGGATTTTGGACAGTATTTTCAATAATTTACAGCCTAATACTACTGACCAAACCATAAATGAGTGGCGTAATAATCCATTTATGCCTCATTTAGTTGCCCGTAGCCGTACAGCATCTTACATGAAGTGGACGGTAATGAAATACATCGACAACCTTGTAGCTTGGGGTGATTATCTGTTCCGTCAAGACACGATTGAAAGCATCAATCAAGCCACACAGTTGTATATTTTGGCAGGGCATATACTTGGACCTCGCCCGATGTTTATACCCAAACGAGGTAAAATCAAGCCGCAAACTTATTTGGGTTTATTGGACAAATGGGATGCTTTTGGCAATGCGATGGTCGAATTGGAGTTGGTTGCGCCGTTTAGCAATCAAATCACAACGGCTACGGGCAATGCGAATGGTGTTGTGGGTTATGCCAATGTCTTTGGTTTTTCAACCGCTTTGTATTTCTGTATTCCCAACAATCCGAAACTGATGGGTTATTGGGATACTATTGGTGATAGGTTGTTTAAAATCCGTCATTGCTTGAATATTGAAGGCATTTTCCGCAAACTGCCTTTGTTTGAACCGCCGATTGACCCTGCGTTGTTGGTCAAAGCGGCTGCACAAGGTTTGAGTATTGCGAGTGTTTTGAACGACCTCAATACGCCCATGCCGAATTATCGCTTCTATTATTTGCTGCAAAAAGCCTTAGAATTGTGTGGTGAACTCAAATCATTGGGCGGAGCCATGCTTTCAGCAATAGAGAAAAAAGACAATGAAACCATTGCTTTGATTCGGGCAAAACACGAAAGCACCATGCACAACCTTGTGATGGAGGTTAAAAAACTGCAATTGGAAGAAGCGCAAAAATCGTTGGAAACGTTGCAGCAAAACCGCATTGCCCCTGTTGAGCGTATGAAATATTACCTCAAATTGAGTGGTATTGATGAAAGTTCTGTGCCTTCTGAAACGACTGGTTTTACAGGTTTAGCAAATGAAATTGTTACTGTTGTTGGGGATAGTGGTTTGAAGTTAATTCCTTTTGAAAAAGAGGATATGGATAAATCTCATGCAGCGCAAGAAAAGCAATTACAGGCTGCTTTACCTGAGAAATTAGCGAGTATTATGCATATAATTCCAAGTTTTTCAGTAGATCTTAAACCGATAGGAATTGGAGCAGGTATATCCTTTGGTGGCTCAAACCTGGGTGCTGCATTTCAAGCATGGGCTAAGTTTTTACAACTTGATGCAAGTGAATTGTCTTATGCGTCTTCAAGCGCAGGTAAAAAAGGTGGTTTTACCCGTGCTATCCAAGAACGTATCCAACAGGCAAACGCCGCAGGCTACGAAATTAAGCAAATTGATATGCAAATCACCGCCCAAGAAATCCGCATCCAAATGGCGAATTTGGAAATCACCAATCAGCAAAAGCAGATTGACAATGCCCAAGAAGTCGAGGAGTTTTTGAAAAACAAATACACCAACGAGGAACTTTATACGTGGATGCGGGGCAGCCTCAAAACGCTCTATCATCAAGTATATAGTTTGGCTTATGACTTGGCGAAAAAAGCGGAAAAAACCTATCGTTTTGAGCGAGGTTTGAGCAATTCCAATTTTATCCAATCGGGCTATTGGGATGCAGGGCGTGACGGCTTGTTGGCAGGCGAACAATTGTACGTCGGTTTGAAACAATTGGAAGCCGCCTATCAAGAAAATCGGGGCTATGATTACGAAATCACCAAGCATATTTCGCTCCGTCAAATCAATCCAATGGCTGTTTTGCAACTCAAAGAAACAGGCAAATGTGAATTTATGCTACCTGAAGTCTTATTTGATATGGATTTTCCCAATCATTTCAAACGGCGTATCAAATCCGTTTCGCTGTCTATTCCTTGCGTGGCGGGACCTTATACCAATATCAACGGCACATTGCGGTTATTGGAAAATAAATTCCGCAATACTGCTCTTGCCAAAGATAAAAACGATTATCCCGAAAAAACAGAGGAGACAGACGAGCGTTTCAGCAGTTTTATCATTCCGATTAGTGCTATCGCTGCCAGTTCTGCCCAAAATGACGGGGGGATGTTTGAACTCAATTTCAAAGATGAACGCTATCTGCCGTTTGAAGGCGCAGGCGTTATCAGCAAATGGCGTTTGGAATTGCCCCAATTCCGCCAATTTGATTACGATACCATTTCAGATGTCGTGATGCACATTAGGTACATTTCTACTGAGGGGGGTGAGCGTTTGAAAAGTGCTGCGAAGGGTTCTGTAGAGAATTTTATGAAAAGTGTTGAAGAATTGGGTCAACAAGAAGGGCTTTTCAGCATTATTGACTTACAACATGATTTACCGACAGAATGGCATAAAGCGATGCAGACTACAAATGCTCAAGACGAACATGTTTTGACCATTAAAAATGTACAAGATTTTATGCCTTATTTCCTTAAAATGAAAGACGGGAAACCTCGGCTGGCTAATACGATTAATGTGACTGATGTTCTATTCATTAATCAGTCTGATTTGGATGTGGGAGATATTATGTTGAATGGGGATAAGAGTTTTTCTCCAAGTGTATCTATCGGCAGTACAAAAGTATTTATCAACTCTGATGGTCTTGTCTTAGGAGAATGGCAATTGAATATTAAGGACAAGCCTATCCAAAAGGCTTATCTTGTGATTCGGTTTACGTTAGGGTAATGATTTTGTAAAATTTTTCAAGTCAATAAAAGCCACTTGTCGTCTAAGTAAAAGGCATGAATTTGACGCTCTAAAGCACTTGTACTCCAATTGCTTTAATGGCTTCTTGTTAGTTTAACAGGCTTTTCGATGAATCAATAGACTCCTGCAAACTTTTCAGAGCGACCCCCTCAGTATCCAAGTACTTCATCCAGTCAATCAGGTCTTTGAGCGACCGCCCCAGACGGTCTAAACGCCAAACGACCAAAGTATCCCCTTTACGGAGATGCTCTTTACTTTTGTTAGTCCAGGTCTTTGAGCAACCGTACCGCTTACAGTATCCGTAAATATTTTCTCACACCCTGCTTTTTGAGCGCATCGTTTTGCAAGTCGGGGTTTTGGTCAAAATTAGAAACACGAGCGTAACCTATCAGCATGATTTAAATAAATTAGTTAAGAAACTTGATTCAATGCAAACACGTTTTACGTTGATTTATTTACAAGGTTTTTTAACTCAATTTTGGTCGAAAAATCAGGGTAAAAAGGGTTTTAGCAGGAGTCAAGAAAAGGACCGTTTTATTGACACTGCCTATCCTAATTTTCTGCGAAAAAAATAGGAGCTGTGCATAAATAACATCATAACAATCTCTAATCAACAGCAACTTTAGGCAAAATAAGAATGCGCATCGCCATGAAGGTAGGCGGATATCCAACGCCTTGCGAGACGTTTGAACGTGGCGGAGTCGAAGATTATTCCGTCATTATCATGGATGTACCGACTTCTGCTCAATCGCTAATTGTGGGATATGAAATATGGTTTTGTCAATACAATTATAATTAGAAAACAATGAAAAAGATAAGTTGATTCAATAACTTTCGCTGAATTATTCTTACAAAACAAATGCTCCTTTTTACGATAAATATTGAGTTTTTCAAATAAAAAACGGGTGTTCAGAATCATATAAAATCAAGATAACACTCGGAATTCACTTGATTTCATACCTGTTTGCGCTTTAAAAAAACGCGCAAAATCGCTGATTTCATTTCTACCAATTTTATAGGCAACTTCAGATATCGTCATATTTGTTTGTTTTAACAAAACTTTTGCTTCAAGGATAAGCATTTCGCTAAGAAGGTCATGGGCAGATTTTCCAGTGCTACTTTTCACACATTTATTAAGATGGTTGGGTGTAACAGATAACATTTCAGCATAATCCGTCACCTTTTGTTTTTGATAAATGTGTTGTGATAAAGCATTTTTATATTGTTCTGTCAATACCAGAGCGGCATTTGTAGCGACAAACTGAGGGGGGGGCTACAAACTCATTGAGTTCTGTAAAAAGCGTTATCAAATAGACCCTTAATATCTCATAGCGGCATTTACTACCTTTTTTATACTCTTTTTCAAGCCTTAAAAGTAAAGGCAAAAGGGCTTCTTTGGCGGTTTCGTCAACCATAACAAGCGGGTAACAGTTGAAATTGAGAAAAGAAAAATCGCTCAATAAATCTTTTAGGCGATAATCAGATGTCAACAAATCAAGGCTGAAATGGCAGTAAAATCCTTCGGCATCAGCACTGATAACTTCATGGGTTGTGATTTCATAAGCAGGAATAAAGAAAAAAGTATTCGCTCCAAATTCATATTTATTCAAGCCTTTGGTTCGAATACTTTTACCCTGTATCATAAAAAAGAAGTTGAAAAGGGTAATTCTGCGCGGAATCAAGTCCGATTTCAAGGGAAATTTGACCAAACGGATATAATCTTCAATGCGATTGATGTGAAAAATATGGTGCGCAGGGGCAATGAATGAAGGCAAATGCACGCCTCCATTGAATAAATCCGACTCTAATTCGTAAGGATTGTAGGTCTGTATAGAATTGTCTTTTACCATTTGACGACTACTTTTTCAACAAATTTACGATTTTTTCAGATGATCTCACTGCCATTGCGACACTTGTTAATGTCGGATTAGAGGTTGTTGCCGTCGGAATAACGCCGTTGCCACCGACAAAAAGGTTTTCATAATCCCAAACTTTTGAAAAACTATCGCATACCGATGTGCCATCATTTGTTTCACCCATGCGTGTTGTGCCTTCATAATGCAACGAAGTACCCGCTGGCATGAGGGTTTGTTCGCCATCTTTTATTACTTTTCCAAAAGCCGCCGCCGTTTGTGCTTGTATTTTCATCGCTTCGGCAATGGCTTTTTTATCCCCCTCAGTATAAGCGAATTTAAAATTCATTTTCGGCAAACCGAGCCAATCTTTTTCCGTTTCTGAAAATTCGATGCAATCTTCATACTCTACTTCTTTCAAACAGCCCCAACCCAAACCAATTATGTGTTTTGGGTTTTGAGTTTCGGGTTTTGAGTCTTCTACTGTTGTTTTCAAAGGCGATAAATCCATGTGCATAATTTGCCCATGACACTGATGATTTGGCGCATCAAAAGGCACCCAAAAAACACCGATTGTCGGTTCTGTTCGGCTGTTTGGGTCGTAGGTATTGCCAACCGTTTTATCCACTAAATCGTCTTTTAACTCAACAAAAGTAAAAATAAACGGATGTTCATTCAAATAATGCCCCAATGCTTTTGGGCGAATACCCGAAGCCCACAACAATTGCGGTGTTCGCAACGCATCAGCTGCAACAATGACTATTTTTGCGTTTATCTCTTCTTGTTTGCCCGTGGGTAAATGCTCAATCAAGGCACCTGTGATTTTACCCCCCTCAGTAAAAAGTCGTCTGCAAAGGGTTTCAAAGCGAATTTCAAAATTACCTCGATAGTTGGGTTCAGCCATTTCACCTAAAATTGTATCAGATGCCACCCAATATCGTTCTCCATTTTCATTCACTTTAACCGCCAAAGGCATCGGCTGAACTTGTCTATCAGAACTTAGTTTCTGATTAAAAACGCTGCCCAATGTCTTTAAAATAGCTACTTCTTCGGGCGATTCAGGAAAGGCACTTTGAGTGACACAAAGTAATTCTTCTGCTTTTGAAAAGGCTTTTTCATAGTCATTTTCAGGGATAAACGGTATGCGCTCTGCATTGCCTGGGCGTGGGCAAGCACACGTCCAATGCGCGCCCATACCACCAATATTGCTCGACATGGAAGCTGCGGGCATTTGGTTTTTGGCTAAATCTTCGGGCGTATCGGTTGCCAAATGCGTTCCAGCACGCGCCAAAATATCCGCATTCAGTTCACCTTTTTGCACTGCTTGGGCGCGTTGTGCTATCGAAATATTAGGATAAGGCGTTTGTTTTGCGCCTTGCGATTTGATTTGAGCGACCTCTTGTTGGGCGGGGTCTTCTATATTTTTGATATGCTGCCCTGTCTTATCGGTCAAGCGAGGACCTAAATCAATCATCAAAATTTTGGTTTCGGGTCTTAGGTCTGAAATCATACGGGTATAAGTTGCGCCGATTGGACCTGAACCGATTATCAGAACTTCTATCATTTCGATTTGATGGTTTTCTTCTGTAATGTTATACATTATTACTCTTTTTTTACTTAATACACATTTTTACACACATGAATTTGTGCAATTATTACACTTTTATACACATAAATTTTACAATATTTTACACTTTTGCACACATAGTTCCTTATATTTACCTTTTATTCCGTCTCTAAATTCTTATTTCAATGAAAAGAACTTTATACCAAAACCTCTTAGACTGGAAATCCAATCAACGGAGAAAGCCTTTACTTTTGCAAGGGGCAAGACAAGTAGGTAAAACTTGGCTTATTAATGAATTTGGCAAAAAAGAATATAGAAAATACGTTTATCTCAATTTTGAACAAACCCCCAATCTTAAAATGCTTTTTAACAATGAGTTATCGCCCGAAAAAATCATTGAAAATATTGGCTTATTATTAGGTGAAAAAATAATTTCTGACAATACACTTATTTGTTTTGACGAAATTCAAAATTGCCCAGAAGCACTCACCAGTCTTAAATATTTTCAAGAACACGCACCCGAATTTCATATCATTGCCGCAGGCTCGCTTTTGGGTGTAAGTTTGGGCAAAACAAGCAGTTTCCCAGTAGGCAAAGTCAATTTTTTAACGCTTTATCCATTGAGTTTTGCCGAATATTTGGACGCTACGGGTGAAAGTCTTTTGGCTGAAAAACTCAATTTTTTAGACACTTTGCCTGATATTCTGCATGAAAAAATGATAGAACTTCTAAAAATGTACTTTTTTCTCGGTGGCATGCCTGAAGTTGTTTCTGATTATACCCAAAATCAAGATATAAAAGAAGCAAGGAATATACAAAATGATATTCTCAAAGCCTATCAACGTGATTTTTCTAAATATTCTGACCCGTCACAAGCCTTAAAAGTGGCAGAAGTTTGGCAATCTATTCCTTTTCAATTGGCAAAAGAGAATAAGAAATTTATGTACAATGATGTCAAATCCAACGCTCGTTCCTCTGCGTATCAACAAAGTATCGAATGGCTCAAAAACGCGGGTCTTATTCATATTGTCTATCAAATTCGGGCTGCCAAATTACCGATTTCGGGCTATGCGGATTATACCAAATTTAAAATTTATATCTTAGACACAGGCTTATTAGCGGCTTTGTTGAATTTGTCATCTGATATTATTTTAAAACCCAATCAACTTTTTTTAGAATATAATGGGGCTTTTGTTGAAAATTATACTTGTTTAGAGCTTTTGAAAACGATAGAACAAGATTTGTTTTACTGGTCGAGTGAAAGAGAAGCAGAGGTTGATTTTGTTTTCCAATGGCAGAATGAAATTTTCCCTTTGGAAGTGAAAAGTGGCACAAACCGCAATACTAAAAGCCTTAGAAGCTATGCCGATAAATATCAACCTACATTATTGCTTAGGGCTTCCCCCCGAAATTTCATCAAAAGTGACGAATTTATCAATATCCCTTTATATGGTTTAATGGGTTTGAAATCGCTTTTAGATGCCTAAAATATTCATAACTGAAACACTATAAACCCTTTAAAATTCTCTTAAAAAGCGCATGTTGTTTCACCACCATTTCAAAAGCAGAAAATTCATCCGTAAAAGCCGAACCTTCGTACTCGCTGGCAATATAACCATCATACCCCCCCTCAGTAAAAACCTTAAAAATGGTTGCATAATCAATCGAAGGTTCATCGCCATTTCCGTCAAAACCATAGAATTTGCCGTGTATGTGTATTGTGCGTGGAATAATTTCTTTCCACATCTCAATTGGCTGCCTCCCATTCATCGCAAAAGCCATGTTTAAACGCCCGATTTGTGGCGGCGTTGCGCCAAGTGCAGACGTGCGTTCAAAGAGCTCACCAAATTTGACAGGTGTTGGTACGTCTTTTTTCCAAACATCTTTGGTAATCTCAATCATTTCATCGGTCACGCCAACAGCTTTGAAACTTGTTAAAAGGGCATTTGGAATTGCCCGTATACACGTTCCCATATCGGGAATGAAGCCCAAATACGGCGAATTTATCTTTTCATACAATTCGCGCAATTCCAATACTGAGGGGTGGTCAACGGCATAAGGTGTGTGCAATTCCATCCCCAATTTGACGTTGGCTTTTTCGGCATAAGACACCAATTTGCCGATGACTTCGGGTTTTGCGGTCATTTGTACCCTTAAAATAGGGAAACCCATACGATTGGCTGCGTCAATTTGGGGTTTGATGTAGTCCACCGTTTCATCAATCGTTTTATACTGATGCCTTTTAATGGCTACATCAACATTGCAATCTAAGCAAACGGGTTCAAACTCGTATTTATCCAACAAGTTTTTTAATTCCGAAACTTGTTTATCTGTAATAAACGGAAAACCTTTAAAGCTTTGAAAACCAATGACTTCAAGCCCTGTACCCAAGTCCAATGCCCTTGTTTTGGCAATCACATCTTCAAAGGTATATGCGCCAGAATTCCATTCGTAGGCATAAGAAAACAGGGAAGTTGCTAATTTTATATTTCCTTTTTTCATATTATTGACATAAGAGTGTTTTTGTAACGACTGAACCAGCTAATAAGGGTTTACTTTCAGGTCTAACCAAAATATAAGGTGGATAGATGTCTAAATTAAATTCAATATCGTATTCCTGACCCTTTTTCAACGGTTGTGAAAGAGGGACGTGCAGAGTCGCTCTATCCAACATAAAAAGCCATTCTTTATCCAAATTTGGCATTTCCGAATAAGAATAAGTGTTGCCATTGGCTTCTATTTGGATATTTTTAGTATTAACGGCTTTGCCAATCACTTTCAAGGTAAAATCCATGCACGAAAGCGGCAATGAACGATACCAATGTGATTGAAATTGCAATTGAAATCCGTCATTTGTGGATGTCAAAGCATCTTCTTTTAAAATGTATTTGTCTAATGGACCCATTTTTTTTTGATTTTTAAAAATTATCTACCTTTAAATAAGCTTTAATTACCGCTTCTTCACCTTCTTTCGTATCATTCAAATTGTGGTGTTCTAAACCAATAATAAATTCTTTATTGTCCGCTTTTGCTTTGTGATAAATAGAGATTTTGAATCGGTGTACCATGAAAAGCATTGTCTTCAAAGGCTGTAAAACCCCTATCTGCCATATAGTTGATTTGGTCAATCGGGTCGTTTCCTGCCGATTGTTTGAATGTGCCGATGTGTGGGGCGTATTTCAGTTTGAAAGTATTTTTCATTTTGCTACTTGTTCATTTAATCAATCGGCTTATAGATAAATTTATTAGTCGTATTAATCATTTACATTTTTAAGTTTAAAAACATTTATACCTATTGTTACCACCATTGTCACCAAACAGACGATACCAAAAATGGTAAATGTCTG
>JAYSQG010000175.1:0-16408 GCA_043721685.1 Saprospiraceae bacterium
ACCGATATATGCGATGCGAATCCACGAGTGACAATGAATGACAATATCATTCGCGGCAATTGTGCAGGTAATTATAGAGTTATCAGAACCTGGACAGCGACCGATGCGTGTGGTAATTTTGCAACCGCTTCGCAAACAATATTAGTAGGTGACAATGAAGCACCAATCATCGCAAATGTTCCAACGAATGTAACAATCAATTGTGATGGACCCGTACCAACGGTTATAAGCCCTTCAATATCAGATGTTTGTGATGCAAGCCCGCGTTTGACTTTCTTAGAAACACGTCAAAACGGCGCATGTGCAACGAGCTATAAATTGATTCGCACATGGACAGCAACAGACGCTTGTGGTAACAGTAGAACAGCATCGCAAGTGGTGAGTGTAGGCGATAATGAAAAACCAGAACTTATTGGTGTGCCAACCGATTTAGCTGTGAATTGCGGTCGTAATTTAGCGGTCGCTACCGTGACAGCTCGTGACAATTGCGACCCTGATGTGGGTATTGCCTTCAATGAACGGATGCAGCGTGGGGCTTGTGGTGACAATTTCACATTGTTTAGAACATGGACAGCGATTGATGCTTGCGGCAATATTTCGTCAAAAATGCAGATGATATCGGTTAAAGATGATGTCAATCCAGTCCTCATCAATGTGCCGCAAGACGTAACGGTGAATATCGCTTCGGGTGAAACCGTTCCAGTCGTACCTACGATTACGGCAACAGACAACTGCTCAAATGACGTTGCAGTGAGTTTCAATGAGCAAAAAATCAATGCGACTTGTGGTTATACCCTCGTGCGTTCGTGGATTGCTACCGATAATTGTTCAAATCGTGATGCCTTGACTCAAACGATAACGGTCGTAGAATCCATCACAGTTGATATTGCTTCGACGACTCCTGAAAATTGCGGTCAAAGAAATGGTAAGGTCTCGTTCACCCCATTGACCCTTAATTTCCGTTGGGCTGATGGCAGTTCAAGTGGTTCACGCAATGACTTAGTGGCGGGTACTTATAATGTAACTATTTCAAATTCAGCGGGTTGCCAAAAAGTTATCCCAGTGATAATTGCCAATGAATGTGGTTGTGTTGCGCCTATTGCGCAAGTAGGAAAAACCGATATTTCATGCACTGCTACAGGCGATGGTACAGCAACCGTGACGGTGACGAATGGACAACTATCTGATTTTAAATTTATATGGACACCAAATGTTTCAACGACAAATACAGCGCGTAATTTAACTATAGGAGCATATACAGTACGTGTTGAGCGTGTAGGTAAATCAGATTGTTTCATCGAATTACCGTTCCAAATCATTGAGCCGAATCGTATTAGCGTGTCAGAACCAATTATTACAAAGGCTTCTTGTACGTCACCAACGGGTAAAGTTGAATTTAGATTGGATGCAGGAAGTGAAAACTGGGCATATCGTTGGAGTGATGGTTTTGCAGGTAGAGTTCGGGAGAACTTAAACCAAGGAACGTACATTGTAACCATTTCAAAACCTAATTCAAGGACGGATTGCCAAGTTGAAAAAACAGTTGTTGTTGGGTCTGATAATGCTTTGAGAACTACTTTTGAAATCAATAAACAACCTGTTTGCGGTCAACCAAACGGCGATGTGACCTTGACAACCACAGGCGGTTCGGGTCAATACATCTACTCATGGGGGGAGGGCAACCGTCGCTTTGTCTTAACGGCGGGTCAACATACCGTAACGACGACAGATGTGGTAACTGGCTGTCAAACGACTGTAACTTTTGTCTTGAACAACCTTTCTGTTGATGCGACGATAGTGATGGATACAGTTACTGCTGTTACTTGCAACAGCATGAGCGATGGTCGTATCAACTATCGTTTGACCGCTTTTGGCAGCAATTTCGTTCAGCCTGCAACGGTTGACATCCGCGATACACAAGGACGTTTGTACGCAAATGGCTCTTTGGCGGCGGGCAGTTATTTGTTAACTGTCAAAGATGTGGCGGGTTGTATTGCTGTTCAGCGAACATTTACCGTGACCCAGCCGACGGTTATAACAACGACTTTTGTGAAAATAAATCAAACGTGTGATTCACTCGGAACGATTAATCTGAATGTTTCAGGTGGTAACAGTGGTTATAAATTCAACTGGGCTGACTTACAAAATCAAGTAAATCAACCTAAAAATAGAGATAATTTAGCAGCAGCCTACTATTCTGTCACCATTACAGATGTAGCCGGCTGTACGGCAAATGTGAAAAATATTCAAGTAAAAGATTCTTGTGTTTGTCGTCAACCAATCATAGATTCAGTAGCAACCATAGCCGCTCGCTGTGGTATCAACAACGGTACAGCGACGATTTTACTGAGGGGGGGTAATGAGAACAAATATTCATACAGTTGGTCGCCTTCAATTGGTACACCAAACAGCATAGGCAATAGTCGTTCAGGTTTAACGAGTGGTTTTTATTCGGTCTTCATTCGTTTGAGGACAAATCCAACGTGTTTTGCAAGCGTCAATGTAGCTTTAGGCAATATTGAAGGTCCGAAAAACACGACTTATACCACAACACCAGCCACTTGTGAACGCTCAAATGGTTCTGTGACGCTGCGCTCAAATGACTTAGTTGATTACATGTGGGTGTTTGACAACAGCACCGCTGCGACTCGGTCTGACTTAGCAGCAGGTTATTATCAAGTTCAAGTGACGAAACGCGATGCGCCTGAATGTCCTTCTGTCATCAATGTAAAGGTTGAAAAATCTAACACCTTGACAGCAAATGCAACGATTACACGCAAAGCAACTTGTGGTCAATCAAACGGTGCAGCCACGATAAATGTCGTTGGTGGCTCTAACAATTACACATATAGTTGGGGTGCAACGGCTACAAAAAATGACCTTTCGGCGCGTATTTATACAGTAACTGTTACCGACATTGAGGCGGGTTGCAAAGCGATAACAACATTTGCGATTGAAAACGAAACAACAGGTACCTCTATCGTAACTATAGCAGAACCAATAGTTTATGTCAATTGCAATGGCGATAAAAACGGGCGTGTAAGCTTTGCAGTCACATCCTCAACGGGTTATACGCAACCGCCAACGGTCAGTATCACAGATGCACAAGGTCGTGAATTTGAAAACGGCAGTTTGCCAACGGGCAGTTACTGCATCCTTGTTCGTGATGTAAATGGTTGTTTGACGACTTCACAATGTTTTGAAGTCCGTGAGCCACTTAAATTATTAGCTACGGCTACGAAAACAAATAAAACGTGTGCAGTGGGTGGCAGCATCAACGTTTCGGCAACAGGCGGCATCGGCAGCTACATCGCTACATGGTCTGATTTGACAGGTTTCAATCAACCATTGACACGTAATAATCTCAATGCAGGGACATATCGGGTGACGATTTCTGATGTCAAAGGTTGTTCGGCAATCATTGACACCATCAATATCAAAGACGAATGTATTACGCCAACATGTTCATTGTCTAGCAGTTATGAAGCCCAAAATCGTACTTGTACTGAGGGGGGTAAAATCACTATTCGAACTGTCGGTGGCACACAGCCTTTCACTTACGATTGGTTGGATTTGGTGGGCGCAAACAACGGTCAGAACCGTTTTGACCTCGCTGCGGGAACTTACACTGTTATCATAAAAGATGCAGCGAATTGTAAGGATACGCTTAAAAACATCATTATCAAGAAGTTATGCGCCGATACAACGGGCGGATACGTTTGCACGCCGCCAACTTTAGCCAATTCGACGGTTAATCCAACACGTTGCGGTTTGGCTGTCGGTTCAATTTCTTTAAATGTTATTGGCAATGTTGTTTACAATTGGTCACCAAATGTCTCTAATTCAAATGTGGCTTCTGGATTAAATGCTGGTACTTATCATGTGAAAATTGCAAACGCAAGCGATACAACATGTTATATTGAAAAAGATTTTATCATACAAAATCAAAACGGTGTAACCATTGGCGAACCTTCGATTACGCCAGCGACTTGTGGCGCATCAAACGGCAAAGTGATATTCCCGAATACAGGACACGTATTAAGTTACGTTTGGTCGGACGGCGGCAACGGTAGCACACGTTCAGATTTAGCAAAAGGTCGCTACATTGTGACCGTAACTGACCCAACAGGAACAGTTTGTGAGCAAATTACGATAGTTGAAGTCGGTGGCACATCAACACTTACAGCAAATTCTGTTCTCGAGAAACGAGCAACATGTGGTCAATCAAACGGTCAAGCACGCATCACGACAAACGGCGGTTCGGGCAGCTACACATACAGTTGGGGCAGTTCAGCGACCCGTTCAGACCTTGCGGCAGGAACATTAAACGTCACTGTCACCGACAATACAACAGGTTGCACAGCCATTGTTGCTGTCAATATGACCAATGAAACCGTTGGTCAAGCAACCCTTGCGATGCCTTCAACGACTGTTTACGTCTCTTGTGCAGGCAACAAAGACGGTTCAATTGCTTACGAATTGAGCTATTCAGCAGGGTTTGCACTGCCAGCACGAGTTGAAATTCGGACAACAAATGGAGGTTTGGCTAAAAATGACAGTTTGACGGCAGGGCGTTATATCCTCAATGTTTTTGATGCGAACAACTGTTTGGCTGTTACCCAAAACTTTGAAGTTCGTGAACCGCAACCTTTTACAGTGGCAACGACAGCACTTCCAGCAACTTGTTCAACTCGTGGTTCTATTGCGCTAGAAATAGCGGGTGGTTCAGGCGTTTACCGCTTCAATTGGTTTGATTTGGCGGGTCAAACCAACCAACCACAACAACGTACAAACCTTGTTTCAGGCAATTATGGTGTAACGATTTCAGATTCTCGTGGCTGCAATATGGTGTTAAACAATCTGATTGTTGGAAAAGACAGTGCAAATTGCAACATTTGCCCACGCCTCGTAACGACAACAGCAGCCAATAAGATATGTACTGAGGGGGGCAAAATTACCGTCTCAACCATCGGCGGTACAGCACCTTATACATTCGATTGGTTAGATGTGGCGGGTACGAACAATCCGCAAAATAGAACAGATTTAACAGAAGGTACTTATAGTGTTGTGGTCATTGATGCAAGAAATTGTAGAGATACAATAAGCAATATTAAAGTAATAAACGACTGTATTTCAACGACTTGTAATATTGTTGCAACAGCAACGCCTCAAAACAAGTCTTGTACTGAGGGGGGTAAAATTACGCTCAATGTTGCAGGAGGCAGTGCACCTTACACTTATAATTGGGCTGATTTGACAGGTTCAAGCAATACCCAAAGCCGCACAGCTTTGACCGCAGGAACTTACGCAGTGACCATCACAGACGCACGTAATTGTACATTCAAAATAGAGAATATTATTGTTGGAGATGATTGTCCAATTCTAACATGTACGCTTTTGGCAAATGCCACAACAACGCCTAAAACGTGTGAAGAAGGTGGTACAATAGCAGTCAAAGTCAACGGTGGTCGCACGCCTTATTCATATCAATGGGGCGATGTGGCGGGTGTCAATAACATCCAAAACCGTTCAAGGATGGCTGCTGGTAATTATACTGTCACCGTGTTTGACGCACAAGGCTGTTCTGTGCCAATTCCAACAATCAATGTTCGCAACGAAGCGACGAATTGTGGTACAACTTGTACCCTCAACGTCTCTGCAACGCCAACAATGAAGACGTGTACTGAGGGGGGCAAAATTGATGTTCAAATTACAGGCGGCACAGCACCTTATAGTTGCACATGGAATGACTTAATCGGCAGCGACCATCCAGAAGACCGTACCAATTTGACGGCTGGAACATATTCAGTTATCGTCTTCGATGTTGCGGGTTGCCGTGATACGATTAACAATATTGTTATCGTAAATAATTGTGCAACAACGACTTGTACACTAAAAGCGACAGTTTCGGCTGTACCAAAAACATGTCAAACAAGTGGTTCAATAACTGTCAATATCAACACAGGTGTTGCACCATATACCTACAAATGGTCAGATTTGACAGGTATTGGACAACCGCAAAACCGTACAAATGTAGCAGCAGGAACATACCAATTGACAATCAGCGATGCGTCAAGTTGTGATACAGTTGTTCAAAATATAATTGTTAAAGACGAAGCGGTTAATTGTGGTGGCACGACAATATGTACGCTTAAAGCGACTGTTTCGGCATCACCAAAAACATGTCAAACAAGCGGTTCAATAACCGTCAATATCAACGCAGGTATTGCACCTTATACATACAAATGGTCAGATTTGACAGGCAGCGGACAACCTCAAAATCGTACAAATTTAGCGGCAGGTACATACCAATTGACAATCAGCGATGCGTCAAGTTGTGATACAGTTGTTCAAAATATCATTGTTAAAGACGAAGCAGTTAATTGTGGTGGCAGGGTTTGTACGCTTGTTGTGACATCAACACCTCAAAACAAGTCATGTACTGAGGGGGGCAAAATAACCATCACAACGACAGGCGGCACAGCTCCTTTCACTTACGATTGGCTCGATTTGGCAGGTACAAATGATGTTCAAAACCGCACAGATTTGGCGGCGGGTACTTACACCGTTATCGTAAAAGACAATCAAGGTTGTAGAGATACGATTGGAAATATTGTTATTGTAAATAATTGTATCACAACAACTTGTACCTTAAAAGTAGATGTTTTGGCTGCACCAAAAACGTGTCAAAACTTAGGCAGCATTGCCTTAACAGTCAATGGCGGAACGATACCATACACTTACCGTTGGTCAGATTTGACAGGTACAAGTCAACCACGCGACAGGGCTAATTTGCCGTCAGGCACTTATCAAGTAACGGTTTCAGATGGTAGTGGTTGCGATACAATTCTAACAAATATCATTGTTAAAAATGAAGCGACAAATTGTGGAGGCACAGCGACTTGCAACCTTTCTGTTTCGGTCATTCCAACTGCACGGACTTGTCAAACAGGCGGCTCGATTGTCGTTAATACGACAGGCGGCACGACGCCTTTGACATTCAAATGGTCTGATTTGAGTACAACGACACAACCGCAAAACCGTACAGATTTGGCGGCAGGCACATACAGATTGACGGTAACAGATTCAAGAAATTGTGATACCGTTATTCAAAACATCATCATAAGTGACGACTGCCCGGTAACGACTTGTACGCTCGATGCGAATTTTGCAACCACAAACAAGACGTGTACTGAGGGGGGCAAAATAACCATCACAACGATAGATGGTACTGCACCGTTTACTTACGATTGGCTTGATTTGGCAGGTACAGGTGATGTCCAAAACAGAACAGATTTATCGGTTGGTTCATACACCGTTATCGTTAAAGACAGTCAAGGTTGTACTGACTCATTGAAAAATATTGCGATTGTAAATACTTGTATTTCAAATAACTGTACACTTTCGGCTTCAGTTTCGCCTTCGGCTAAGACATGTACTGAGGGGGGCAAAATGACGGTCAATGTCATCAGTGGCACAACACCTTACACCTTCCGTTGGTCAGATTTGACGGGCATTGGACAAGTACAAAACCGTACTAATATACCATCAGGCACATACCGATTGACGGTTTCTGATGCGGGCGGTTGTGATACAATTATTCAAAATATAATTGTTAGAAATGAAGCTGTAAATTGTGGTGGTACGACTTGTTCATTGACGGCAACGGTGTCGGCTGCGCCTAAAACGTGTACAACATTGGGTTCTTTGGCGGTCAATGTAGCGGGTGGTCAGACGCCTTATACATATCGTTGGGCTGACTTGGCTGGTAATACGCAACCACAGACACGCACAGCTTTGGCAGCAGGTACTTATCGCTTGACAGTGACTGACGGACGCGGTTGCGATACGGTTTTCCAAAACCTTATTGTCAAAGATGAAGCGGTAAATTGCTTGACTTGCCGCATCGTTGCATCGGCTTCGACAACGGCAAAAACGTGTACTTCAAGCGGTTCTATCAGCATAACAGCGAATAGTGGAGTCACTCCTTTCACTTTCAAGTGGTCAGATTTGTCGGCTAGTGTTCAACCACAAAACAGAACAGGTTTGGCGGCTGGCTCATATCGCGTGACAATAACGGACAAAAACGGTTGTGATACCATTCTTCAAAACATCATTATTAAGGACGAAGCGGTGAATTGCGGCAGCACGCCTTGTGCCGTTGTCGCAACCGCAACGCCTAAAAACACGACTTGTACTGAAGGGGGTAAAATCGCCGTTGAGGTCAGAGGTGGTATCGAACCTTATCGTTTCGATTGGTTGGATATGGCGGGTACGGACAATCCACAAAATCGCTCGGATCTGGTTTCAGGTTCTTATACTTTAGTTGTTACTGATGGACGCAATTGCAAAGATACTTTACGTAATATTGTTATCGAAAATGATTGTCGTCCAACTATTTGTACACCACCAAACATTGATAATGTTGTTGTGATGAACAACGTTTGTGGTACTGCAAATGGCTCTATTACAATAATGACAGGTCCTAACATGGTGTTTAATTGGACACCTAACGTTTCGTCTTCTAATAAAGCAACAAACCTTGCGGCAGGTATATATTATGTTCGGGTAGCAAGTATTGACAGAGCTACATGTTTCGCTGAAAGAGAAATTGTCGTTAATAATACCGACGGACCTTCTGTGGAACCGCCTGTTGTACGCCCTGCAACGTGCAGTGCATCGAATGGCTTAGTTCGCTTTGCAAATGCGAATTGGCAGTATGTTTGGAGCGATGGAGTGATTGGTTTTGAACGGTCTAATTTAGCAGCGGGTCACTATTCGGTCATTGTCACAAACCCAATTGCACCGACTTGTTCAAGCATAATAATGGTCATTGTTGAAAGCGAAAATAGTACTGTTTCTGCTACATCAAACATCACTCGTAAAGCGACTTGCGGCGGTAATAATGGCTCTGCAACGATATCGGTAACAGGTGGTTCGGGCAATTATTCATATAGCTGGGGCGCCAATGCAGTCAGAAATGATTTAAAATCAGGCGTTTACGATGTTGTCGTTATTGACAATGTGACTGGTTGTAGAACGATTGCAAGTGTCAATATGAGTGAAGAAACGACGACAAGTGCTGCTATTTTGATTGATAACAAAGTTGTTTATACGAAGTGTGTAGGGGAATCGAATGGACGTGTTATATTCACAGTATCGCCGTCTAATTTGCCTGCATTGATTAAAAACAGCAATGGGGATGTCGTTGTCAATGGTGCTTTGGCAGTTGGAAAATATTCGATTGAAGTACGCAGTGCCAACGGTTGTGTTGCAGCAATAACAGGTTTTGAAGTTAAAAACCCAACGTCAATTGATGCCGTTGTTTCAGTTATGCCTAAAAAATGTAGCGCAAACGGTTCAATCAACGTCATTGCTAAAGGGGGCGGGGGTACATTGACTTATCGTTGGAACGATGGTGAAACCTTGCCAAGTCGGACGAATGTTGTACCTAACACCTATTGGTTGACCATTACAGATGAAAGTGGTTGTTCTGTTGCATTGTCAGATATTGTGGTAAAAGACGAAGCGGTAAATTGTGGAAATGGTTCTACATGTCGTGTCGTTGCTGTTTCGACGGTCAAAAATGCCAATTGTACTGAGGGGGGTAAAATTGAAATTTCTGCAACAGGTGGACGTGCGCCTTACACTTATGATTGGCGTGACATCGCAGGGGCAGACAATTTGAAAATTCGGACGCAATTGGATTCTGGTAGATACACTGTTATAATTCGTGATTCATTGGGTTGCAGCGATACTTTGAGGGATATTATTGTTCGAAATACGTGCTATCCTTACGATACTTGCCCGACTGTTTATAACGGTTCACGTTTATTATATGTCAATGATTGCAGCGATAAAGCAGCAATCTGTACCAATTTAGATTTCAGAGCCTTTGAACGTTATCAAGTTTTAGATAATGGACATGAAATTGCTTTCGAGTCTGAAGGTTGTAGTCAGGATACGTTATTTTCTTATTCTTATTTCTCGATGCTCCGCTTCTATCCAAATGGTCCTTGGATGCTTGATGCATGGAAGGTTAATGGTCGTACTTATTCCGCTTCGATAGCGAACCTTGCCCTCTTAGTGGACTCAATGAATCGTTGGGATGCAACTGGAAATTGGCAATTGGAACGTCAAACGAACCGTTTGACGGGCGGCGACAATCGCAATAATTACGGCACGATGTCTTGGAGTAGGGAATCACGCTCGATTGCAAAGATGGATCCGAATCGTTATTATGTGCCAAAGCAATTGAATGTTCGTTTGTCAGTGGGCACGCATATTTTGGAGTTTAGGGATTCCGTCAACGGTTGCCACGATTCAGTAAAAGTGGTTGTGAGCTGCCGTCCGCCTACACCAAGTGCACATAATAGTAGGATTGTTAGAACTATTTATGTCTCTCAATCTGATACGATTTGTTTATCGTCTAATGTACTGCCTTCTGAAACCGTTTTGACGAATACTTGCAGCAGCAACTATCAAGGATTTGCAGGTTATGTGATTGATGATAGAACAGATTGCATCAACTTGTTGGGTGTTCGGTCAGGACGTGATTCGTTGTGCATCCGCCGTTGTTATTCAAACGGTGTATGTGACACGACGACTATAGTGATCATTGTCAAGGCTTATCTTACGCCGAGTGATACAAGTTGCGTTCAAATCACACCTAATTCTGTCGATTTGTCAACGATTTGTGGCACAAATGCTTCATTCTGTACCAGTTTACATGGCACAGACACAGCGTCATACCGCATCATGCTCGACGGCAGACCTTATAAAGGTGGCTATGGCACTTGCTCAAATGATACATTTATTTCGTACACATATTTCAGTTTGTTTATGACAAACCCTTATGGTCCGTGGGCATTGGAATCTTGGCGGGTTGGTAATAAGACATTTAGTGCTCAAATTACTAATATTCAAGCGCTCGTTGATTCCATGAATCGTTGGGATAATGGTGGACATTGGGTGTTGGAACAAACAACTTATGCCATCAAAGGAGGAGTTGCAGGGCGTGATTATGGTCAAATGTCGTGGTCTAAAAATGGCACTCGATTAGCTGAATTTAGCCCTAATTTAACTTACAACAACCGTTCTTTGAGTTTGAATGTGGAAACTGGTCGCCACGTGTTCATATTCACAAATATACTGAGGGGGTGTTCAGATACGATTGTTGCAAATGTCACTTGTCGTTCAAACAATGTAATGCAACAGATACCAACGATTTATGTTGACACAACGGTTTTAGTTGGTAAAACATTAGATTATTGTTTAACAAAAACCAATCGTGCGACAAGTGCTGAAACAGTTGTAACGACGATATGTCAACCAAAAGGTAAAATATCGGCTTCAATCAATGACCAAACGGACTGTATTATACTGAAAGGTCAAAGTGTCGGCTTCGATACGGTTTGTTTGTTGCGTTGCGACCCGACAGGTCTTTGTGACACCACTATAATACGTGTAAAAGTTGTGAAACCAACGCAACAGACTTTCAAAACAGTGGTTCAAAATGTCGTCGTTGGTAAAGATTCAACCTATTGCGTTGACCGTTCATTGATGGCGGGTACACGTCTGACTTTGAAAAATGCATGCGAACCCAATTCAGTTAGTCATGTCAATTTCATTGTTAATGGCTTGTGTATCAATTACTTTGCTGATGAAATCGGCAGTGATACGGCATGTTTGGTTCTCTGCGATGAGTTTGGCAATTGCGATACGACACGTTTCATAGTGAATGTTAAAGCACGCCCTGCACGTTTAATGTTGCCAGTTGCTATGCCTGATAAAGCGACCTTGTCCTATGGTTCGAGTACCGAAATTGAGGTGATGAAAAACGACTCAACTTTCAATGTGGCAACACAAGTTGAACTCGTGACTCAACCTAAATACGGCACAGTAACGGTCAATCCTGCGACGGGCATTGTCACATACAGAACAAATTTGAGCGATTGTCAACCGCGTGACAGCTTTATTTATGCCATTATCAACGCCGTTGGTTCGGATACAGCGACAGTTAGAATTGAAATACTTTGCGATGATGTCGTAGTATTCTCTGGCTTTTCGCCAAACGAAGACGGTAAAAATGATGCATTCACCATCATAGGTCTTGAAAAACATCTAGGTTCTAGGTTGTTGGTTTTCAATCGTTGGGGCAACGAAGTCTTAGATGCAATTGACTATAAAAATGATTGGAAAGGTACTTACGATAATAAACTTTTACCCGATGGCACATATTTCTGGATTTTGGATTTTGGCGGAGGCAAGACCATGTCGGGGAATGTACAGATATTGCGATAGTATATAATGGATAACGGATACTGTATAATGTAAAATATTTTCCATTATCAACAATCCATTATTCATTAATAAAAAGGCGGCTAAATGGTTGTTGAACAACTGTTTAGCCGTTTTTTTATGTTTTTTACTGAGGGGGGTATCTTCTCATAAAATTTTATCAACTTTACAGCAAAAAATAACAATAATGGAAAAATCGACATTACGCAGCCAAAATTGGTTTGGCAAAACAGGAAAAGACGGTTTCATCTACCGCGCTTGGATGAAAAACCAAGGGATTCCGAAAGACTTTTTTGAGGGAAAACCTGTCATTGGCATTTGTAATACGTGGTCTGAATTGACTCCTTGTAATGCACATTTTCGTGATTTAGCGGAAGCTGTCAAAAAAGGTGTATTGGAAGCAGGTGGTTTTCCTGTAGAATTTCCTGTCATGTCTTTGGGCGAGACTTTGATTAAGCCAACAGCCATGCTGTACCGCAATTTGGCGAGTATGGACGTTGAGGAATCTATTCGTGCCAATCCGATAGACGGTGTAGTCCTGTTATGTGGTTGTGATAAAACAACGCCTTCGCTCGTCATGGGTGCGTGTAGTGTGGACATTCCGACGCTTGTGATTTCAGGCGGTCCGATGCTCAAAGGGCATTGGAAAGGTAAAGACATTGGCACTTCTGATGTCTGGCGATTCGATGTGGCGCATAAATTAGGTGAAATCACACAAGCCGAATTTGTCGAAGCGGAGGCTTGTATGGCACGGACACAAGGACATTGTGCGGTCATGGGAACGGCTTCGACGATGGCGACAATGGTTGAAGCATTGGGTTTGTCATTGCCAAACAACGCTTCAATTCCTGCGGCGGATGCACGGCGTAAAGTGATTTCTCAATTGTCGGGTCGGCGCATTGTCGATATGGTGAAAGAGGATTTAAAACTCTCAAAAGTTTTGACCCGCGAGGCTTTTGAAAATGCGATTATGGTCAATGCAGCGATTGGTGGCTCAACCAATTTTGTCATTCATCTTTTGGCAATTGCAGGGCGTATGGGCGTGGATTTGACGATTGACGATTTTGATAAATGGTCGCAAAATATACCACTTTTAGCCAATATTCAGCCTTCTGGTGCGCATTTTATGGAAGATTTGTACTATGCGGGCGGTTTGCCTGCCGTTATAAAAGAGATGAAAGGCATTTTGCACAACGATGTTATAACCGTTACAGGAAAAACGATGGGTGAAATTTGTGCTGATGCAGTGGCTTATAATGCGGACATTATTGCTACAATGGATACGCCTTTCAAACCTGAATCGGGCATCGTTGTCGTGCGGGGCAACCTTGCGCCAAATGGTGCGGTGCTGAAACCTTCGGCGGCAAGCCCTGAATTGTTGACGTATAAAGGACAAGCCGTTGTTTTTGAAACTATTGAAGATTATCACGCACGGATTGAAGACCCTGATTTGGAAATTGATGAAAAAAGCATAATGGTTTTGAAAAATGTCGGTCCAAAAGGTTATCCTGGTATGGCAGAAGTTGGAAATATGGCTTTGCCTAAAAAACTGTTGCTTAAAGGTGTAACAGATTTGGTGCGTATTTCTGATGGACGTATGAGTGGAACGGGTTTCGGCACTGTTGTTTTGCACGTTTCGCCCGAAGCGGCTGATGGTGGTAATTTGGCTTTGGTGAAAAATGGGGATTGGATTGAGTTAGATGTGCCCAAACGCAGTTTGGTGTTGCATGTTTCTGATGAGGAATTGGCAGAACGTCGCAAAAATTGGCAGCCGTTTGATTTGAAATTGAATCGGGGTTATGCCCATTTATATGTGAATAATGTTGAACAAGCGCATTTAGGAGCTGATTTTGGTTTCTTGCGCGGAGGTTCTGGAAGTATTGTAACACGGGATTCGCATTGATAAAGCGTTGGAAATCAATGAAATACTGAGGGGGGCGATCCGAAGGTATAGTAGATGGAAATTTGAATAGTTATTTTTATTTTGAAAAAAATGAACAAAAGCTATTCAAATTTCCTTCTACTATACCTTTTTAATAAGGACAAAATATCATTTTTTACATAAAAACAATTAGAATCATGCAAATCAAAAGAAACGCAACTGCCGTTTGGAACGGTTCAGGCAAAGATGGTACAGGGCAATTAACCACTCAAAGTGGTGTTTTGAAGGAGGCACAATATGGCTTCAAATCTCGTTTTGCCGATGGTATCGGTACAAATCCAGAAGAGTTGATTGCCGCAGCACATTCAGGCTGTTTTTCAATGAAGCTGGCCTTCAATTTACAAGAAGCAGGTTTGACAGCTGATGAAATCCAAACAACGGCTGTTGTTACTTTGGAAAAAAGTGGCATCAATCAAATAGATCTGACAACATCTGTAAAAGCAGAGGGTCTGACAGCTGAAAAGTTAGAGGAATTAGCCCTAAATGCTAAGGAGAATTGTCCAGTTTCAAAGCTATTGAATGCGAATATCTCTTTGACTATCAATTTGTTATAAGAATTATTTTTGGATATTGCCGGCGTGATTTCAAATCACGCCGGCAATTTAGTTTAAATCACCCCCCTCAGTATTTTTGGCATATTCCGTTCAATCGCAAACCCCAAACCCACACCTATTATATAACACACCAAATCTGTCCATAAAAAACCTGACCCTAAAATGAGTGCACCCATCGTCGTTGCTCTGACGGCATTAATCCAATCGCTTTGATAGAGTTGTGAAAATTCGATAACAAAACACCATGTTATTGTTATTAAGGCATTGATGAAAAGTGTTTTACGGATAAATAAAAATCGAAAAATGAAGTAAAACATCGTTGCCCAAAGGACATCACCTAAGTATAGAAAAACCCATGAAGTCGGTGCAGAAAACTTGCGGGAAGCCAATCCTAAAATCATGATTAAAGGAATAAGGAAAAGGTATGTGTTTCTTTTTGTCATGTCAGTTGATGATATTGTGGTTTTTGAGGAACACTGATTTAAAAGATTTTCGCAGATTTTCGCAGATTTTTATGTTTTGGTAATTCAAATAATCTGTGTAAATCAGTGCAAATCCCTCAAATCAGTGTTACTCAAAATGTACTTGATATGAATATTGAAATTATTTAGACTTTGGACAAAGTGCCCCCCGATGCCCAAAGGCATTTAGCAAGGCAAATGTTATTTTATCGTACAATTATTCGTTTTTTTGACATTTTAGTTTGATAGTTGCTATTTTTTTGACTTTTTTAGACACAGGAAACCTGATTCTTTTAGTTTGGAAGTCACCTATTTGTCTGCCTTTGCCTTTTTTGTACTTTCGAGGTAAGAAAGGCAAGACATCAAAAGTTGCAAAAAGTGTACTAATACCTTTTCGGACTTGAGGCATAGTCAAAACAGGATTGTTTTGTTCAGCTTTAGTCTTATTAATGGGTAAATATTTTTCCCAAATTTTGACAGTTAAAGGCGTTTGTTGTCGGGCGGTAAAAAGTAACCACACGGCTAACATCCATACCCTCAACCAATTATCAAGATGCTTAATATCAGGCGTTTGTAGCTTGTCGAGGAGCATACTTTGTTTAGCAAACCGATAGACACTCTCCACATCAGAGCGTTCACGGTATTGGGTTTGGACTAAGGGTGTCGGGACTTCCTGTTTTCTTTTTCCACTGACGGCAATAAAAAGCGGTCTATCAAAGACTTTTTCACCGCTTTGAGCATCTTTGAGCATCTTGAAGGCGTACCCTCACGATGTCTAAGGGTTTGTCTTTCATGTTATGTCCGTCTTTGGTTCGTTTTAACAGGTCATTCCAACGGCTTAGAAAAAGGATGACTTTTCGACCATTTTTCAAAGTACCCGATACTTCAACACTATCGGAAAACGGTAAATCCATGATACTTTCTTGCCAAACTGTGTAAGATTTACCCTTTCGTGTATAGGTTTTATCTTGTGATTTGTCCGTTAAATACCATTTTTTACCGTAAATTGTAGGTGCACCTTTGAGCGCATCAACATCAGGAGATTTCGTAATCGCTGCGCTTATTTGCCAAACCTTAGACGAAGGACGCAAACGCACCAGACACACGAGATTCTCTAAAGCATACAAAGGTGATAAAAAAGAAGCATGGGC
>JAYSQG010000176.1:0-11048 GCA_043721685.1 Saprospiraceae bacterium
TCCGAATTCATCGAACTATCCAAAAGGTTGTACAGAAGCGAATTTAGAGTATAAGATAATTATGATAAACAATGGTTATTATGACCATTTTGGCAATGAATACCGTCAATCCATAGGCGTTGACTCGTTTACACTACAATTTGACCCAGAATTTATTCGGGCGTTTACGACAAATATTGAGGTTTCCATTCCCGATCATCCTTATGCAGGTAGTAATTTTTACCCCCTCAGTAATTTGGACTCAACAGGGCGTTTTGTCGCTCGTTTTGATACCTTAAACATCGTTCCATCGCTCAATCGGGTAACCAGTTATGCCTTCAATTTACGCATCAAAGCAACACCTAATTGTCGCTCTTTGACAGGCAGTTCTTTGAATAATAATACGTTTGCTTTCAAACCCAATATTTTCTATCGTGACCGTTATTATGCCTTAGAAATTGGTGATGGTTCATGTTCTCCCTATCGGCGTGATTCGGTTTTGAATGGCAATATCGTTTACTCCGACCCGCCCGCTTTGACCTTAGTACCCGTGACAAACCCCACTGTTTCAACAGCGAGTGATACGGCAACATGGATTGTCAAACATTGTAACACGTCAAATAAAGGCGGTGCAAATTCGACTTGGGTCAGCGTCGAACCTGCCCCCTCAGTACAAAACTTCAGGGTACTGAGTATGCGCGACATCACGAATATTTCTAACCAATTTGCCTTAGATTTCAAAACGTATGGCGATAATGGACGCAATACTTATGCTTATACCAATCCTTTATCGATTGCTGCACCAGACAAAAACCTTGATGATATTTGTAATATCATTGAAATAAAGGCTCTGATTGGTGATTGCGGTGAAAGTCATTTGGAGATAAATTCTGGTTGGAACTGCGCGCAATCTACTGACCCTCAATGGAATCCATCGCTTTATCTCCCTTGTACGGACTTAACCGTTCAAGGAAAAGTGACGACAGAAGTTCCGTTCTTAGATGCCAACTTTGTCAATCAATCGCTCAACAAACCGGGTATTTGCGACTCAACGGTTTTTGAAATTTTATTGAGAAATACGGATTTAGGAAAGGTTTTCGATGTCCGTACACGTATAACACTACCGCTTTTGGGCGCAACTTATATTCCAACAAAAGTAGAAGTGGCTTACCCTTCAAGTGCACCTTTTCATGCAACTTCGGGTGTTCCAACAGTTGTTGGTCTCAACGAGCGTGGTAGAACTTTTGAATATTCGAATTTTTCAAAATTAGATACTTTTTTGAATAGAAATGGCTTAAAAGGCTTTGACCCTAACAACCCGACGGACTCAAATGAAGTTAAAATACGTTTCAGTTTTTCCAACGATTGTGATTTTAAGAGTGGTTCGTTATTGTATTTTTCATTTTTAGGAAAATCCTCATGTGGTACGCCTTCAAACAATGAAACAGGTGAATCATTGCCCATTCAAATTCAAGGAGCTGAATTGTTAACCCCAAAATTATATTCTGTTAGCAATAATTCCGCAAATAATTTTGTCCCAGGTGGTGAGTCCACTATGACCATTAATTTTACAAATTTAACGACAACACCCAGCGATTCAGCCGATGAAATTGCTGTGAAATTGCCTGCGGGCATTCGTTACAAGCCTAATTCAGCCGTTTCTGTTCAACCACTTTCATGGGTGCCAGGTGAGCCAGTTATGCGTGAAATCGGTGATATTCAAGTACTTACATGGCATCAACCGCGCAATTTGATGCAGTTCGAGCAAGGCGTTTTGCGTTTCACAGTCGTCACGCCTGACAGTTTAACTTGTGATGGAGGCACACGAACGATTGCCGTTTCGACGATGGCAGAAAAGGAATTGATTTGTCGGACTTCTCAAAGTTTCTGTCGTATTGAAGTTTTGACGACAAGCGATGGCGAGCAGTATTACAACATACCCCTCAGTACAGACAGCATTCACATCACTTCTGTGCCACTTTTGACCGCAGGTGTTATCCATCTTCAAAGAGGTGAATCTGTTGTTTTAAGGGCTTCTGGTTCGAATGTTCGTTGGATTAATGTGGCGAATAGTGCGGTTTTAGGTACAGAAATGTCTTTAAATTTCACACCTACGCTTGCTCAAACGACTATTAGAGTAGAATCAACATCGGGTATCTGTTTGATGTCTTCAACTGTGCGCATTTTGATGCAATCAGACACGGCACCGCCTAAGATTTTGGTACGTGATACGACAATTGGTTGCCGTGAAACGTTTCCATTCATTTTCCCAATTGTTACTGACGACATGGATCCGAACCCCTCAGTAACTTACACCGATGTCATCGAGCAATTACAACCCTGTGGCGACCGTTTGTTGCGGACATGGACAGCCACCGATGCGTCTGGAAAAACAGCTTCGGCTACACAAACCATTACACGTATTGATAGAACACCGCCCGTCATTACGCCGAGAAATTCACAACTGGTTTCTTTGAATTTTCAGAATGGAGACACCTTAACTGTTGATTGTCAACACATTCCGTTATACAATGTTTTTGATATGAACTATACGGACGACTGTGACGACAACCTCAATAAGTCTTTTGTAGATGTAGCGAGACAATTTGGACGTTGCCAACAAGACGGTTTCATTGTACTCATGGACTGCGAATGGCGGGCAGTGGACAAGTGTGGGAATTCAACCACTTTCAAAATCTTTGTGAAAGTGATTGATAGAGATACACCGCGCATCGTCAATTTACCAATTGACATTACTGTTAACAGCATCAGCGAAGTACCGATTAGACCGCTCAATGTGTATGGTCAAGACAACTGCGCCGATGATGTGAAAATTCAATACAGAGAAAATAATCATGGCGACACCTTAATTATAAGAAAATGGGTATTGATGGACGACTGTGGCAATACCTCAACAGGCGTCCAATATATCACTGTCCTTCGTGGAAATGGAATTCCGCGTGATACGATACCCCCTCAGTATCAATCGAATAATGCCTTGGTTCGAAACAATTTTAGGAGCGGTGAGACCATAGATTACAATGGTTGTGATTATGCTTTGAGGATAAACGATATGATTGTGACCGACAATGTGGATAGAAACCCACGTGTCCGTCTCGATTCGACAATTCAGTTTGGCAATTGCCGTTTGGATGGCTATTTGAGTTTGAAAAACTATACTTGGACTGCAACAGACAGCTCTGGAAATGTAGCGACTTTCAGCATTAATATGCGTATTACTGATAAAATAGCCCCTACTTTCAGCAATTTACCCAATAATATTGACCTTGCGCATGGCGAACCTTTCCCAGAAGTACCACCTATGAATGCACTGGATAATTGCAGTACGCCGAGTTTGGATTACGCTATGGTTCAGTCTTTGGTGGGCAACGATACGGTTTTTACAAGGACTTGGACAGCTATTGACGCATGTGGTAATATTTCGACAGCTCAACAAAACATCACACGGCGTGGAATTGGCGTTGCGCCACCTGACACAATAGCCCCGGAGTTTCAGCCGAATAATCCTTTGTTGCAAAACAGTCGTCGCAGTGGTGACACCATATTATACAATGATTGCGATTATGCCTTTGTCATCAACGATGTGATTGTGACTGACAATATAGATAGAAATCCACGTGTTCGTCTTGATTCAACAATTCAGTTTGGCAACTGCCTTTTAGATGGCTATATTAGTTTGAAAAACTATACTTGGACGGCAACGGACAGCTCTAGTAATGTAGCGACTTTCAGAATCTATTTGCGTATCTCAGACTCAATTGCCCCTGTTTTGAGTGGTATTCCAAGCAATGTAACGATTACTACGACTACCCCCTTTCCGCAGGACGGGCGGATAGTTGTTGAGGATAATTGTAGCACGCCCACTATTAACATTTCCATTATTCAAGCACTTCTTGGGTTGGATACGCTTTATACCCGGACTTGGACGGCGATGGATGGTTGTGGTAATACTACCTCAGCAAGTCAATTGATTAAACGATTGGCGGCTGTGCCGACGCCTCAAGATACAATACCCCCTCAGTTTAAAATGGTTGACACCATACTCAGTGGGGCGCAAAGTGGTGATACCATTTATTCTTTTGTCTGTGGTATGTCCTTCAATCGAAACAGTGTCGCCGTTACTGACAATATAGACCCTAACCCAAGTGTTCAGTTTGATTCAACGACAACTTTAGGACATTGTATCACAGATGGTTATCTATCTTTAAAAACCTATACATGGGTGGCAAGAGACAGTTCGGGCAATACGTCAACGTTTAAAATTAATCTAAAAATTACGGACAATACGCCACCAGAATTACGCAATGTGCCAGCCGATGTTACGATTTCTGCAACGGACACCTTGCCACCAGCCAATGTGACGATGACTGACGATTGCACAATACCCACTTTGACAATGGATTTTACCATCATTCAAAATGGCAATGATACGCTTTTTGTACGGGCTTGGACTGCTGTCGATGAATGTGGGAATGTTCGTACTGCCCATCAAAACATCTATAAAAGAGGTCGAATTAATCAAAATAATGGTTCTGTTATTGATAATATCACTATTCAAATAGCTGAATATCAAATAGATACGATATGTTTCAGAAATATGATTCCTGACAGTACCTATTTTGTTACAAACGTTTGTCCAGATTCAACTACAAATAAAGCGACTTTCACTTTGATTCGTGGTGGTCGGTGCGTGGTTGTGCAAGGTGTGGCTGCGGGTAGGTCAAAGGCTTGTTTCCAAGTATGCAATCCACGTGGACGATGCGATACAACATTCATTACGGTTCTCGTTTCTACAAAGCTTGATCAGACACCTCTTTTACGTGAGGATTTTGCGATAACACGTAAGAATAAAGGCATTGAGATCCCAGTTTCTCAAAACGATTCGGTTTCTGGAACCATAAAATCGTTTGACATTCTGGTCAATCCATCATTGGGAGAAGCGGCAACAAAAATTACAGGTTTAACCTATTCTATTATTTATGTACCCAAAGAAGATTTTTGCTCAACGGCGACTACAGATAATATTGTCTATCAAATATGTAATCAAGCGGGCTGCGCCCAAACGATGGTTCATGTGCGGACTTTATGCGAAGGTTTGGTTGTTCGCAATGGCTTTTCGCCCAATGGTGACGGTAAAAATGACTTTTTTGTTATTGAAAACCTCGCTGATTTCCCGAATACACAAGTGACTATTTACAATCGTTGGGGCAATCGCGTCTATGAAAGTAAAGATTATAAAAATGATTGGAAAGGTGATTTCAAAGGCGCATCGTTGCCAGATGGCACTTATTTCTACCATATTGTTCTTGAAAATGGTGAATCGCTGTTAGGATATTTAGAAATTCTACATTAAATTTGGTTTTAGATGAAGTTGGAAGAGCGTCTTGCGTGCAAGGCGCTTTTTCTGTTTTTTGGGCTTTGATACTGAGGGGGTAAAACAAACGCCTTTCGCTTCAAACCGAAAGGCGTTTTTAGTTCTACTTTATATTTTTCAAAAACGATACCCAAGTGACAAAGTCGCTGATAATACTTGCTTACTTTTTCCAATACCGTAAGAATTCTTTTTCACTGTTAAACCTTCACCAATTAAGTAGTATGTATAATTACTTTGTACATTGAAAAATAAACCTTTGAACACCTTTATTTTAACTGATGCACCTACTGACGGACCAAAATCAAAAAGATAATAACCATATTCTTTCGGTTCTCTTACAAGTGTACCATTCGGTGAATAGTATTCAATATAAGTAATATGAAAAGATTCTGTTCCTTCGAATCGCCAATTTATACCTGTCTGACCATGTATTATTAATCTATTTTGCCATAATTGCCTTAAAGTTCGTTTATATTGTAGATTTAATTCAAAAAAGGCTCTTGATTTCAAACCAGTACGAAAGGGTTCACTTTTTTGATACGTATGATCAAATCCATTATAAAATAAAACTAAACTACTTTTATCATTAATACTTCTTTCAAATCCTAAAAATATAGAGTTTAACAATCTTCTATTTATTGGAGAAGAACGAAGCTTTAATGTCTCACTTGTTTTAAACCCAAATCCATCAAAATAGTTAAAAGTAGATATACCTATTTCGACGCTGTTTTTCTGATTATATACAACGGTACATGATAATAAGCAAAAAACAAGAGTTATACACTTTTTCATCTGCTTATTTTTTGATGAATGTTAAAGTATGACTATTGTGTTCTCCTAATGCTTTAATCAAATATAAGCCTGTATTAAAATCTGCAACATCTAACTCTGTTTGTTGTGCTGAAACAAGTTGCGATAATACTAACCGCCCTAAATTATCAAAAATAGAAATTGTTTGAATATTTTCATTAATTGGAAATTCTAAAGTCAACTTGTCAACAACAGGATTTGGATAGGCTTTAAAATTATAGTTAGATTGAGTAGGCTCGTCATTTCTTCTTATAGAATAACTACTACAATCTTCGAAAGAGACATAAAAAGTACCTGTTTGTTGTGTTAGATTTGAAGTTGCAGTAATAGCTTCATAATCACCCACAGTGGAATAACCAAATGAAGAAACCCCCAAATAATTTCCTGAAGCTTGAGCTGTCCAACCGTTTGGATAAGTCCAAGAAAATGTACTATTTGAAAACTCCGATGCACTGAAATAATAAGTAAAATTACTTATTGGTACGCAAATAACATCTGAATTATTGGGTCCGTATATTGAAACGGGACAAAGTTTAACACCGCCCACACTTACTGCAGCCCATGCATTTGCAACTTCAATATCTTCTATCGTACATCCACCGTATAACTCAAGTGCAGCCCTCATTGTGGCTTCTCGTGCACCAAAGAAATCAGAAGTATTTGACAAATAGCCACAATTTATAGCTCGGTAAACGATTTGAGCTGCTTTATCATAACCAATAGGGTTAACTGTAATGTTATTTTGTGACCCACCTTGTGTTAAAAGATAAAACCAAAAATTCATAACTGCACAATTAATATGTACTCCTCCATCATCAGTATTACTATTGGGATCTATCCATCCAGCTTGTCCAAAAGCAGTAGGGAAGGGTTGCCCAAATAAAGAAGAGTTAGGATCAGGAATGTTAAAATTTCTTGAATCAAATCTTCTAAAAACAAACCCACAATCCTCTCCATGAGTCAAATTATTAGCCGAAGCTCCCAATGTATATCTTTCAGCCATCAAACCCATGATATCTCCTAAAGACTCTGCTATCGCACCATTTTCCCCAACAGACATATCTGGGTCATTTCCATTTGATCCAGGTCCACAAGTATAATGCAGTACACCATGCGTAAATTCATGGGCTGCAATATCAACGGTTGATTGCTGATTTGAACTCACTGGTGCAGGGTTAAACTTTATTCTCCAGTCGTTTAATTCTAATTGGGAGGAAGTTCCATTTGATTCTGATTTAACCAAAACCCTTGCACCAGAGCCATCACAACCATTCCTATTGAAATATCCTTGATAAAAGTCCCAAGCCTTAGAAACTGTCCAATGTGCTGTTGTTGAATCAGTATTTTCACCCGTCCAAACATCATCAGCATCATTTACTTCGCCGAGATTATTCCATCCGCTCGAACCTTTTTTTGTATGAATATTTCTACCATTATCATCAGCCATTAATCGAAATTGATTGCCATACCAAAAGCCTTGAAATTGGGTGTCAATATTCTGCGTGCCATAATAAAGCGTTTGAGCGGGACCATTATGAAGTTCCATATCTCTTCTTTTTATAATCCTACCATTGTGAGCATCTATATAAATATATTGATTGGCTAAAGGACTTGAAGCATTTACCTCAAAAACCCAAGCTAATCGGTAGTTTTCAGCTAAGAATACTTCATTTTTCACATTTGTAATCACCAATTGACCTTTTGGGGAAATAGGTAGCGGAAGGGTCATTACTTTCTATTTGCAATGCTTTTTCAGCTTTTGGGTTTTGCCAAGCATATTCTTTTGCACCAATGGAATCTAAGGCGACTTGCAGGGCTTCTGCTTCTTTTAAGCTCGGAACAACATCAATATTGAGCTTTTCGATAATTTTACCATGTGCTACTTCCACATAGCCATTTTTAAAATGCTCCGAAAACCCTGCATTTTGGATTAAAATGCCTTTGTAACGTTGCTCATAAATGTTATGTGAATAACCCATATCATCTTCTTGACTTTTGATTATTTTCATATCATCTTCTTTGCCTAAACCCATTGCTTCACGATAGGTTGAAAACAGTTCATTGGGCTTCACTTTAGCATTTTTTCTAAAATACAACCAGCCATGTTCTTTTACCTCAATCGTACGCGAAGCAATAGCCGTATTGTCTTTTCGTGCAAAAGTGGGAATAAAACGAGAACCTTTAGTTTGAGACATTAATGATGTACTACTGTTTAGTACAAGAAAAGAAAGAAGAAGAGTAGTTTGGAACAGTTTGTTTGCTTTCATGATGCGTTAATATTTAGATTGTTAAAAATAAATTGATTAATACTGTAAAGCTAAGTCTTGATATTCAATTAACAAATTTTTTTAACATAATTTTTAACATTGTTTTTTCAAAAATTTATCACTGGATAGGCTGTTTGTTTAACGCCCAAAAATAATGTATTCTCTATTTTTACAAATCTTTAAAAATCATTTTTTTTGCAACTAAAATAGCGCGTTTGGAATTTTCAATTTTTTGAACGACTGTTAATTTTCTGCAAATGTTAACGCATCATGTTCCCCTTTGAGAATTTTCGCTTAGTTTTGCGCCTATCAAGCACCCCCTCAGTAAATGGTGAATATTCACCATTCACCATTAAAATATTATTTTCTTAATTAAACCACTAAAAATGGACCCTTCCGGTTATGATTCGCTACTATGCCAAAAAAAACGGGCGACTCACAGAGTTGACAACGCCGGAGGTGGGCTGCTGGATAAACGTCTCGCCTCCCTTCAGCCGTGAAGAAATTGACACTTTTTCCGAGCAATTTCTCATCCCTATTGACTTTTTAACTGACCCTTTGGACATTGATGAACGTCCACGTTATGAACGTGATGAAGACGTGCGCCTCATCATTTTCGCAACACCAGTGCTTAACAACGGCATTGACCGCGAGAATCAAGCCATCTATATGACCGTTCCAACAGGCATTATCATCACAATCGAACATATGATTACGATTTGTGGTTGGGAAAATCCTGTTTTAGAACAGTTTTTAAGCGAAAAAGTCCGCCATTTTGACCCTGCCGATGAGCGCAAGTTCATTCTTCAAATTTTGGAACAAAATGTCAATCGTTATTTGTTGAGTTTGCGCAAGCTCAATCACAAACGCAATGTGATTGAAAAAGAACTGTACGAATCCAGCCGTAATATGGAAATCAAACAGTTGTTGAGCATCGAAAAATCTTTGGTTTATTTTGTCAATGCCTTGAATGCCAATGAATTATTGAAGATGAAAATGAAGCGGACGAATTTCCTCCACGTCAACGACGATGAAGATTTGCTTGATTTGTTTGAAGACATCATCATTGACAACTCGCAAGCATTGGATATGTCAAAGGTTTATACCGATATCTTGGGCGGCACAATGGACGCTTATGCGTCTATTATTTCAAACAATTTGAATATTGTCATGAAGCGGCTCACGACGATAACAATTGTCTTAATGGTGCCGACTTTAATCGCTTCGTACTTCGGAATGAATGTTAAAATTCCATATTTTGATACCGAGCATCCCAATTCCTTTTCTGTGATTTTGGTTATCTCGTTGGTACTCAGTTTGTTAGTTGCTTTGTTATTCCGTCAACGCAAGTTTTTTTGATATACTTTATTGTGTTTTATTAATGTTTCAATAATACACCTTTTTATTTTTCCACAAAAACTTATTAACCATGTTGAAAACTTATCAACACCGAGAAATAATTGATTGTCAATATTTTAAAGAAGTTATTCACAGTATGTGGACAACTTCTTTTCATTTACTTTTAGGAATATTTCTAATTTCGTACCAACAAAAGCAAGCCATTCCCACATACGGTGCTTTACTCGATTGAGGGTAACTGAAATGAGAGCAAACGACTACAAACAAAACAAACTGAACCAGACAAAGAATAAAGTACACCAACTTGCACACATAGTTTTTTAACAGCAGACAAAATTCTTTAAGAGCAATGCCCTTGATTATCCATTTTTCAATTGGATACTGAGGGGTGCTGTTCTGATGGATATTATAATTATTTTAAAATTTTAAAACAAAAAAGATAGTATTATGTCAAATCTCGTAGAACCTATTTTAGCAGCAAACGACAACCGTTTCGTCCTTTTCCCCATTAAGTATGACCAAATTTGGAAATACTATAAGCAAGCCGAAGCCTCCTTCTGGACCGCCGAAGAAGTGGATTTGTCCAGCGATATGAATGATTGGGAAAACAAATTGAACAAAGACGAAAGACATTTTATCAAGCACGTCCTCGCTTTTTTTGCCGCTTCTGATGGCATTGTCAACGAAAACTTAGTGTTGAACTTCATGCGTGAAGTACAAATACCCGAAGCCCGTTGTTTTTATGGTTTTCAAGTAGCGATTGAGAACATTCATGCCGAAATGTATTCCCTTTTGATTGATACCTATATAAAGGACTCAACAGAAAAGGATTATTTGTTCAATGCGCTTCAAAACCTCGAATGTGTTTCTAAAAAAGGCAATTGGGCAATGCGTTGGATTGAAAATGCACCGACGTTTGCACACCGTTTGATAGCATTCGCTGCCGTTGAAGGCATCTTTTTTTCTGGCTCTTTCTGTTCCATTTTTTGGTTGAAAAAACGTGGTTTGATGCCAGGTTTGACGTTTTCAAACGAACTCATCAGCCGTGACGAAGGTTTGCACTGCGATTTTGCTTGTATGTTGTACCAAATGTTGGAAAACAAACTCGATCCGCAAGAAGTCCAAGACATCATCACGGAAGCCGTTATGTTTGAAAAAGAATTTGTTACAGACGCTTTGCCTGTCTCATTGATTGGCATGAACGCCGCTATGATGTCCGACTATATCGAGTTCTGTGC
>JAYSQG010000177.1:0-7640 GCA_043721685.1 Saprospiraceae bacterium
CTTATTGGTGGTTATGTGGTTGAGTTTGGTGATAAATTGTACGATGCCAGCGTTGCACATAAATTAGATGTCTTGAAAAAAGACTTTCTTTCTAATGTATATAATGAGTCGCAGATTTAGAAGCATGGGTCAGTTTAGTACCCCCTCAGTATTTTTTCGTTCAAAAATATTTGACCATGAAAAAAATGCTTGTTTTATTGACTGTTTCTTTCTTTTATGGGTTGGGTTGTACGAAAATTACGCCCATTGATACAACTACGTGTGTCCGTACTTACGATACGACGACAAGCGTAGAGAATTATGTAGAAATGGATTCTTTAAGTCCTTTAAAAGGTGTAACAACTTTGAATTTGACATTAAGAATTGTTAGAATAGCGCGTCAGTCAGGTACTTGTGATGTTATGCCTTTATGCAATAATTTTATGACCATCACAAACAGAACAGAAAAGACAATTGCAATTTTTTATAATACCGTAGGCGGTAACAATGTAACAATAAGACCTTATGAATCGAAATATGAAGTTGTGCCACCCAATGCAATTACAGGCGTAACAGGTTCGTGTTTCAATTTTATGGAGTTTAAGAATAGTGTAAAAATAAGGTATTATTGACCCCCTCAGTATAAAAGGTTGAATTTCATCATTTTGTAAAATATGTAAAATGAAAAAAGTCGCTTTTGTATGTATTTTAGTTTTGCTTTTTTCCTGCAAAAAAGACCTAACTTTTAGGACAGAGGCTTTTTATATTGAGAAAGATTCGACAACAGCTTATTTAGGGCAAAAAACGGTGAAAGTTATTTCCACTGATACATCTAATGGAACATATTGTTCTTCAAGTTTTGCTCGATTTGAGCGTTTATCAGGTTTAGGTTATTATAAAGTTAGTTTTTCAAAAAATGGCATTATTCTAACATCTGTAATCGTTAATTCTAATCCTAACGGAGCTTTTGGAGATGCGAAAGTGGATTTATGCAATATTCTGCCATGTAGCACTAAAGAGTGCCCGACGGCATCGGACTTAATTCCTTTAATGAGTGTGGTTTATGATACATCATATAGAAATACATTTACTATTACAAGAATTTATACTGAAAATGACTCAACGTCAGCATTTTTTGGGCAAGAAACGCTTAAATTAACTGTTAAAGACACCACAACTTCTTTTCGTTCTGTCATAGGCACATATACAGGTAGTTGTAAAGGTAATTTATTAGAAATTGAGAATTTGACTAACAAAACTGTAAAAATAGTTATTTATAATAAATTGGTACCCACTTTAATAGAATGGAAAAATATAGAGATTCCGCCAAGACAAGTAACAAATGAGAGGTTAGATTTAACCACTGGGGGTTTTTCTTGTTCATCTATTGGATGTTGTATCGATCCCTCGTTGGTAATACCTAAAATGAAAGTAACTTATAATTGACCCCCTCAGTATAAAGCATTAAAAATCAGAAATTTAGCGTCTTGACGCTTTATAATATTCGATACTTTTTATTTTTTAAAATTTATAAAACGATAATAAAATGGTTGATGTAAGACCAGAAGAAATATCAGCGATACTCAAGCAGCAATTGAGTGGTTTCTCAACGGCAACCGAATTGGAACAAATCGGTACAGTATTGCAAGTCGGCGACGGTATTGCGCGCATTTATGGCTTGAACAACGTTCAAGCGGGTGAACTCGTCGAGTTTGAGAATGGCACACAAGCCATTGCCTTGAACTTGGAAGAAGACAACGTGGGTGTCGTATTGCTCGGTTCGCCCGATGGTATTAAAGAAGGTTCAACGGCACGCCGTACAAGCCGTATCGCTTCAATTCAAGTAGGCGAAGGTTTGATTGGTCGTGTTGTCAACACTTTGGGTCAACCGATTGACGGTAAAGGTCCAATCACAGGTGTGAAATACGAAATGCCTTTGGAGCGCAAAGCACCGGGCGTTATCTTCCGTCAACCTGTAAACGAGCCGTTGCAAACGGGTATCAAAGCGATTGACGCGATGATTCCGATTGGTCGTGGACAACGTGAATTAATTATTGGTGACCGCCAAACAGGTAAAACGGCGATTGCGTTGGACACTATTATCAATCAAAAAGAATTTTATGAGCGCGGCGAACCCGTGTTCTGTATATATGTGGCGTGTGGTCAAAAGTCGTCAACTGTGGCGCAAGTTGCCCGCGTTTTGGAAGAAACAGGTGCGATGGCTTATACCGTTATCGTTGCTTCATCAGCGGCTGACCCTGCTCCGATGCAATTCTATGCACCGTTTGCGGGTGCTGCGATTGGCGAATTTTTCCGTGATACAGGTCGTCCAGCCTTGATTGTTTATGATGATTTATCAAAACAAGCGGTGGCTTATCGTGAAGTTTCGTTGTTGTTACGTCGTCCTCCGGGACGTGAGGCATATCCGGGTGACGTTTTCTACCTCCACAGCCGTTTGTTAGAGCGTGCTGCAAAGATTATTGCGAACGACGAAATCGCTAACAATATGAACGACTTACCTGAATCTTTGAAAAAAGCAGGTATCGTGAAAGGTGGTGGTTCATTGACGGCTTTGCCGATTATTGAAACACAAGCGGGTGACGTTTCGGCATATATCCCAACCAACGTAATTTCGATTACGGACGGACAGATTTTCTTGGATTTGGCTTTGTTTAACTCAGGTGTACGTCCTGCGATTAACGTTGGTATCTCGGTATCGCGTGTAGGTGGTAACGCACAGATTAAGTCAATGAAAAAAATTGCAGGTACTTTGAAACTTGACCAAGCACAATATCGTGAATTGGAAGCGTTTGCAAAGTTCGGTTCTGACCTCGATGCAGCGACAAAAAGTGTTTTGGACAAAGGTTCACGTAACGTGGAGTTGTTGAAACAACCACAATATTCGCCAGTATCTGTTGAAAAACAAGTTGCGGCTATCTATTGCGGTACAAACAACTTGCTTCGTAATGTTCCAATCAACAAAGTAGGTGCTTTTGAAGAGGCACTTTACCTTGCTCTTGATGCGAGCCACAAAGGTCTTTTGGAAAATTTGCGTAAAGGCAAGTTGGAAAATGCTGATTTGGAAACATTGAAGACATTGGCAGCACAAATTTCTAAGCAAGTATAAGGGATTGATGTTATTATAAACACATAGTCACATAGGACACATAGTTTTAGTTCCTTATGGGATGACAAAAAAACTATGTATTTTATGTGGCTATGTGTTAAATATAATATTTGTGAGACCCCCTCAGTATAATCGTTAAAATTGCACGTTGATTATGTGTTATTCAACAATAATCAATCAACAATAGTCAAACTAAAAATGGCAAGTTTAAAAGAAGTCCGTATCCGCATTGCGTCGGTCATTAGTACGCAACAGATTACAAAAGCGATGAAAATGGTTTCGGCGGCTAAACTCCGTCGTGCGCAAGGTGCGATTGTTCAAATGCGCCCTTATGCTGACCATCTCAATAAAATGCTCATCAATATTTTGTCGAACCTTGACGGTGATTCAGAAACGGTGTTTGGCGTTGAGCGTGAAATTGAAAACGCTTGTATGGTTGTCGTTACAGCAAGTCGTGGCTTATGTGGTGCGTTCAATACCAATGTTATCAAGTCCGCAGTAGCGACAATCAACGAAAAATACGCAAAACAACGTGACAATGGCAAATTGACCATCGTTTGTGTCGGTAAAAAAAGCTTCGACTATTTCCGTCGTCGCTATACAAACTGCACAATCGTTGACCACGTAGAGTTGTACAATTCATTGAATTTTGAAAATGTCAAAACTGTTGGTCAATACTTGATGGATAATTTTGAGCAAAAGAAATTCGACCATATTTCAGTTGCCTACGGACGTTTTAAAAACGCTGGTACGCAATTCCCTGAATGTGAGCAGTTTCTACCCGTTAGAAAATTGGAAGTTGCCAAAGGTGCTAAAAAAGCGAAAGCAGATTACATTTTTGAGCCTGACCAACAACAATTGTTACAGGAATTGGTGCCAAGCATTTTGCAAACAACGTTTTATAAATATACGCTTGATACGCAAGCCTCTGAACATGGCGCACGTATGACAGCGATGGACAAAGCAACGGAAAACGCTAATGAAATGTTGAAAAACCTCCGTATCAACTACAACAAAGCCCGCCAAGAAGCGATTACAAAGGAATTGTCGGAAATCGTGGGCGGTGCAGCTGCGCTTGAATCTTAGAATAACTTTATTCAATATATAATAAACAAAACAGGCAATTTGGGTTCATACCAAGTTGCCTGTTTTTATTTCGAAGCCTTGTATTAATTGCAATAACGCAGATTTGCGGAATTTTGAGAGGATTCATGTTTTATCGGCATTTTATCGACTTTAATTGAATAGTTCGCCTTCAAAAAATTCCAATTTACGGCTTAACCGATGAAACAAAAGTTGCCGATTGCGTTCATGGACACCCCCGTTGATGGGCTACGCATAGCTTTTCATTTTCTCAAAAAAGGCTTCACTGTACGCACTAATACTTGTATCAGTACTTTGCATAAAATTAGGGGCATCAAAAACAGTATAAATAAATGCGTTTTTTTCTAAAAATCGAATCAAAATAAAAGTACTGTTCTGCACCAATTCATTGTACCAAACGGATAAAGGTGCAACAGTTTGTTCGTGCTTTTTCTGTCCAGTAGCCACCATATCGTTCAATTTTTGAATAAGACCCCTCAGTAAGGAAAACATTTTTCGAGCATCTTCTTCTTTGGGAAACCGTCCCGACAAGTAACAATGTCTTATTTGATTGAGTGTATTGTCAAACATATTACTATTCCAAATTTCTTCACCTGCAATAGAAGCATAAAGATTGGCTATTCGGTTTATTTGATTTTGCAGTTTTTCATCTTTTTGATAGGCTTCTAAGTCAAAAGTTTCGTGTTTCATGGGATGTAAATGCCAAATGGTTAAGCTCCACATATAGAGTTTAAAAAAAGCTATTTCGGGCATGAGTAAATAATGGAAAAAAGGTACTTCTTGCGCTGCATAAGACATAAAAACTTTGGGGTATAATACCAATCGTTGCAAGTCATATTCGATAGTAGTCAAATAATCACAGATACTTGTGATAGGATTTGTTAATGACCGGAATTGGTAGGCAACTTGATTAGGTTTGACTATTTTCTCAAAAGAAACAGTTTCATAGCGCGTCAATATTTTTGCCAAATCTTCTAATGACAGCAATGTTTCGCCTTTGATGCGCCGATAAGCCCCACTTTGGGTTATATTAAGCAATTCGGAAAGTTCATCAGCAAGGTTAACAGGGGCAATGTGTTGATGAATTTGTTGTAAGAGTTGTTTTTGAATGTCTTTTGTATTCATGTCTGTTGGTTAATTGTTTTTTAGTGGATTCTCAAAAATTGGGAAAAAGATTTATAAAATTCCCAAATACTGAAAACGAAGGTAATGTTTTTCCCAAAGTTTGGGAATTTATTGTTCGCTTTTTTCAGTATTTGGGAAAATAAGATTTTAAATTCCCAAAATGCGATAAGGATTATTTTGGACTTCGATACTGAGGGGGGCTACCTTTGTAACAGACAACATGTCGATTTTGATGCACAAAAACAGTTACAAAGCTATACTTTACAATCCAATTGTTTAACTAAATTTTTACGAAAAATGAAAAAAATCAAACAAACTGCAATCTTACGGATTTTTCTGTTTTGCATTGCTTCATTTAGTATCCAAGCCCAAAATGGGAATGTCAAATGTGTTATTTCTTATGATACAAAGACAACCAATTATGTCCGTTGTGCCAAAGGAGAAGAAAGGCTTCTCAATGAATTTGACCGTATTGGCATGAGAAAAATTGAAGAAGAAGATAGCTATACTATCAAAATTTTAGCAAATAATGATAGAGAAACGACCATTTCTCACATCAAGACAAATAGGTTTCCTTCATGGATAACAGTAACAGCTAAAACAGTTATTGATAAAAATGGTGTCAAAACTTATGACCGTGATGGAAAATTGTTAACAAACATTCCTCATAGCCCAAAGGCTTTAGAAAGCTATAATGCTGTTAAAGATTTAGCTGCACAAAATTCATTTCAAAATGTTCCAGAATTTAGGCGAATGAGAAATGATGAGATGGCTGAATTAAGAGGTCACGGTGTGAAAATCAAAAATTATCCTGATGGGAAAATTCACATACGCGATAATGATAAAGAAGTCCTCTACGATTCGTTGAATAAAGTCATTGAAAATAGGCAATTTGAAGGGAAGGATTTGGTTTTCAGTTTGCAGCAAAAATTCCAAACTAATCGTACTGGAGAAAATCAAATTTATAATTTAGATAACGCTGCGGGCTATATACAAGGCAAAATCCTCAATACAGACCCCATCAGCACCACATTTGGCATTACCAATAAATCAAATAATTTTATCATTGCCCATAGTCAAGGTGGTTTAGTGGCAAGGGCTGTTGACCGGCTTTACACATTAAATCCTTGGCTTGAAAGGCGGATAAACGGTATTGTTACTTTTGGCACACCGCATCAAGGCGCACAAATACTCAATAATACGAGTATGTTTAGTGGTTTCGTAGATGGTTCTTGCACAGAACTGACTGCTGGTCCCGCAGAGGAAGAAGTAGAAACCAGATTCTGGTTAGATTTAATAACATCAGGTGAGGAAGTAAGAACAATATTAGACCCTATTTGCAAATTGTTAGGTGGTGCAGCACCATTAGCATTTAACGATTTTACGCAGCCTATTACTGAAGATTATAAAGTAGGTGCCGCCCCGCTTGCTTCCCTCAACAGTTTCCAATCTACAGCTAATAAGGTGGCATTTTATGGTATTGAAGATGACCAAAATACGGTTTGGCGTGTTATGCACAATGTTCTAAGTAAAAAACCGAATGAATACGAAGTATTTAGTGCCGATGATGATAATGACTTGGTTAATAAAGTGAATATGAACCTTTTGAAATATCAAAATAAGGTGACGCTTTGGCAGAATCAATATAATAGTTTAGCATCACAGTATTGCAATTGGTGGCAATGGATACTTGCTCCGAACCATTGCATATATGTCGAAATAACAGTCAATAATAGCAGAAATGAAGCCAAAACCATACGTGACCAATGGCAAAGAGGTGTTAATTGGTGGAACTCTGCTAATGACAAATACAAAACAATCATCGGTGCCAATACCTATACACCTACTGGCGTAACTGTTTATGAATGTGATTGCTCTGACTATGACTACAATGGCATTGCTATCAATAGTTGGTCAACAAGCGTAACAGACCCTAATGATTGTGTCGGCAACAACTGGATGCAAAGTTGTAATTTAACGGGTAATAATTATCAAGAGATGATTGCGAATTCGCTGCCGAGTGATGGTGTGGTGTTGGTGCAGTCGGCAAGTAACTTTCCAGGGTGTATTTATACAAAAGAGATGATAGGCTCAAATCATCAACAAATGAGGAACGATAGCAATACTAAGGATAGGTTGAATGAATTATATGATGGTCAATACGGTACGTATTTTTATACAAGTCCAAGATAAAACTATATTAATTCACTGGTAACTTCGGAAATCTTATATGAGCCACAAATCCGTTAGGATTTGCACGTTTGTAGATAAAATATAGTCCACCATTTTCCATGAATCCGTTAGG
>JAYSQG010000178.1:0-31053 GCA_043721685.1 Saprospiraceae bacterium
CCTAACGGATTCATGGAAAATGGTGGACTATATTTTATCTACAAACGTGCAAATCCTAACGGATTTGTGGCTCATATAAGATTTCCGAAGTTACCAGTATAGTAATATTTTTTACAAAAAAAAACATCAAACAAAATGCCCCTATCTGTTACAGATTTAGTTCCTTTCTTTCAAGTAGTAATATTTGAATGTGATAAAGGCTTAAAGATTGAAGAACTTGAACTTTCAATAAAGACTGCAATTGACAATAAAAATAAAGATACAAAGCACTATTTTGAAATTGTAAGTACCGTTCAAAACAGTAACCCTATTATATTTCATATTTTGCATAAATTTTTCCCGTCATGGTATATTGAAAAATACGTTAGCAAAGACACTTCAGTTAAATATTTGGAGAATATCGAAAATGACTTGTTAATTGCTTACAAATCTGAGCAATATTTGTTCATACATTCTCAATGCGATGCGATTATCAATTTAGGAATAGAAGCAATAGAAATTTTAAAATTAAAAGGACAGCGTATTGTCAAAATTGGCAATAATAGGATGCATAAAATATTGAATTACAGTGATATTCAATTTAGAACACTTGGTATACAAAACATATTCAACGCAGGAGGGACAGCAGCAGAAGCAAAAGCATATTTTAGTAGAAATGCAAAATACAATTTAACACCCTCTTTTGATGCTGGATACGGATTTAGTTACTGTCTTGGAGCAAAATTTGAAAATAATGAGATGATACCATTTGGCTGTTCTGCAAAAAAATCAAAAGTCTGGGGTACTTGGGTTAATAATATTGATGAGTTTCAAGATAATTGCGATAATCTCAAAGACATTTTAAACTCGACAACTAATAGCAAAAGTAGAATTGATTTATTAGTTGCACCCAAGTCAATTTCAAATATTAGCTCTTATAAAATTTTTGATATTTATGTTGACTACAATATTGCAAGGAAAGGCTTTATTGCAATATTGTATAATAATACCCAATACATTGATTGGAGTTGCTATCTTGATAATACTAAAAAGAATACTATTTGTTTTATTGTTACTGATTTAGGTAATTCTATACGTTTTGAGGTATCGTTTAAATATAATATAACTACTCAATTGTTTGAATTCTCATATTTAGGTGGGATTAGTGCTTCTATTCAGGTTCTTAAAGATAATAATAACAATGAAAGAAGAATTAAAAATGATTTGGTTGAATATCTCAACAAGCAGAACAATTTCACTATAATTTTTTCAAAAGGATTGGCATATAGAAACGGTGCATTTTGGGAAGATAATAGATTGAAAAAGAGATATACAAAATCAATTTTAGAAAATTGGACAACTGTTGACATAAGGAAGGAAAGTTCTAAGACTACAAAAGCAGGTAAAACAAATATTCTTACATATTTAGAAACTAAGTATTTGAATGACCCTGATACTGAAATCTTAATAAATGATGACGGAGCAAACGAAGTAGCAGATTTAATTTGGGTAACGAATAAAAGTATTATTCTTATCCATGCAAAGTACTCGTCTGGAGATAATGTAGGCTTAAGAGTTGGTGATTTACAAATAGTCACTTCACAAGCGATTAAAAATTTAAAACATTTTATTAGTGAAAGTTATGACTCAAAAACATTAGAAAAGTTATATCATAAGGATAAGAAAAAGAAATGTACGAATTTGGACGATTTCAAAGAAAAATATTTAGGTGCAATTAGAGATTATAATATTAAAAATGAATGTTGGATTGTTCAGCCTGGAATTTCAAAGACTAAACTTGAAAGTACAAGCGAATCAGAGAATAAAATTCATAGTTTGCTGAATTTTGTTGATAGTATTTGTGTATCAAATGCTATTGAGTTTAAATTTATTTCTGGATAATATTCCTAACTATAAAAGTCATTTTGACGAGATTCATAACAAAAAAAATAAAAAAATGTCATTTCAAAAAGAAGCAAAAACAGGAGTTACCGCATTTGGATATGTGGAAAATTTAAGGACTTTTATTAAAGAAGCTAACGAGCTACTTCCCCAGGATGTTGAAGGATTCAGAGCGTTTGAAATTAATAAGTTAATTGATGATTGTATGGCTAAGGGTACAATTGATTTCAGAAATAAATTCGGTAAATCGGCGAAAGAAGATATTAGTATTTATGCTGTTTTTCTAACTGATAAAATTGCCATTTCTGGTGAAAAAATATTTGCTTATTATTCGAGGCAAAGAGTAGAAAAAAATTGGTCGGGTATTTATTTTTCAACGGAAAAACAGTTGAAAAATGAAATAAAATCTAATTTATACTTTCGTATTGGAGACCTTTCATTTGAAAATTGGAATGACGGTTTACAGTTCCTAAATGAGTTAATGCAGAAAGCAATACCAGAAAAGTGGAGTTATCAAAACCATAAATCAGGGATACCTCACCCAATATTAAAAGCCTATATTGAAAATATGTTTGAAAAATTGAAGCGTGAGCAAGATGGAGGTAAGATTTTGCGAAGCGATGACAAAAGGTATCTCATTTTTAATTCTGGTTTACTTGATAAATTTTTCCACGAAATATACATCATTTCACACATCGTTCAAGATGATGGTGAAGAGGCTTATAGAAATCCTTATATTATGACAAGTCTTACAGATTTGACACGAATAGGTTTTACCGTTTCGGGGAAAAGAGTAGTTAGACAAGATGATTTACCCGAACCCGCTCAATTTTTTACCAATATAAATGAGGTCATTTTCCATCCTAATATCGAGATTGACCGCAATTATGATAAATTTTCTCACATCATTGATGAGCGAAGAGACAGATTCCCTATAAATGAGCAAGATAAAGATACAACTGAACTTGCGAGAAAATTGGACAACTCAATAAATTACGCAATCGCAATTGCTAAGAGAAATTATAAGTTAGTTGTTCCGATGTATCGTCCACAAGAAGACAAACTGCAATTATTAATGCCTATTTATTTAGGTGGTTCTTTTACCAGCAGACCAGATTTCGCTTTAGTTTTAGACTTAGAAGACGGTATTTACACACCCGAAACTATTTTGCCCCTTGATGCGGCATATCAAAATGCTCGTTTAATCACAAAACCAGATGAATTATGGCTTAATCCCGATGATATTTAAAGGTATTTTAACCTCAAAATACTGAGGGGAGGGTAAGAAACATAAAATAAAAAAAGACAAAAAAAATAAATAGAAAAATAACCTATGATTAATGAAGCTTTACTTGAAATGCACTTTCATCGAGCATTGATTGACTTGTTTACTCAAACATTTGGAGTTAACTTTTTAAAGATACTCAAACCTTCACAGCAACAAGAATGTTATGTTGGTTTTGACCAAGGTTGGGTTAATACTTCTGAAAAACCGCAAATTTTTTTAAATAGTCTTGGACAACAATTAAAACAACTTGATACAGAGGACAAAAAGTTAGCAAACAAAGCAGATATAAAAACAGAAAAATTTTATTTAGGTTATTTCTTTCAGTTTAAAATTGTAGAAACAATCACAAGACGTAGCAAATTTATGCCAGAAGGGAAGGATTATAATGTGCCATATTATCGGACTGAACTGTACTTATCGCCTAATCCAACTACCCAAATTTCGCAACATGAAACACTTCTAAGACTTTGTAGTATTCCAAATGCTTTGGTTTACTATGCTTGTGGGATGCTATTTGATATTAGCGAACTTTATGAAAACCCAGTTGATTTAGGAAAACTTCGATTTATTGACGTAGCAACTGCACCCACTGATTGGACAACAAATTCACGGCATTTTATAACATTTCAGACAAGAAACGATGTAAATCCTTTTTGGTGTAGTAAACCAGAAGCAACTAAATCTGACAGAGTAAATGATTTACTAACCAATAAAATTAGGCTTTTGAGCGCCGAAGAAATGAGAGATTTAATTCTTGAAATACGAAAAGTAATAACTACAAGTGTTTCAAAAAAAGCATTGTCTGAAAACGAAGCTCCGATAGAAGCCTTATTTCCAAGTTCATTCACAATTATAGAATTTGAGCGTAAAATTGAAAACGAACCACTTTTATAAATTTAAAATTTTAAAATAATAGCGAAAGATATCCACTGGCGCATACACTTCCAAAAAACAAACGTCCTCGTGAGCGTTTCCTCCGAAGGAGTCCTTTGGACAAACGCAACACATACTATTCTTAGGTCCTCAGACCTCCGAAACCACCCCCTCAGTATAAAACCACAAAAAGCCTTGAAAGCACTTATTTTCAAGGCTTTTGTTTAACTTTGTGGAATAAAAAATCACGACTTAAATGAGTAGAAAACTAAAAACTATAGACCTTTTTGCAGGAATCGGTGGTATTCGGTTGGGTTTTGAGCAATTTGGCTGCGAAAATGTCTTTACTTCTGAATGGGATAAAGACGCACAAATCATGTATGAAGCTAATTTTGGTGAACAACCTTTTGGCGATATTACACAAATTGCACCCCAAGACATTCCAGACCACGACATTTTATTAGCAGGTTTCCCTTGTCAACCATTCAGTATTATTGGCAATATGCAAGGCTTTTCAGATACACGAGGTACATTGTTTTTTAATATCGAAGAAATATTACGGGTCAAAAAGCCTTATGCGTTTCTATTGGAAAACGTCAAACAATTGAGAACCCATGACAACGGTAGAACATTCAAAGTCATACTTCAAAAGTTAAAAGATTTGGGTTATCATACACATCATACTGTTCTTAATGCCTTAGATTTTGGCTTACCACAAAAAAGAGAACGTACTGTGATTGTAGGTTTTAGAGAAAATATTGCCTTTAAATTTCCTAGAAAAGTAGGTGATTTTAAGCCATTAAGCGAGGTCTTAGAAGATGATGCATTGGTAGATAAAAAACTGTTTGCTTCAAAAGATATTTTTGATAAGCGGCAAGCAAAGATAAAAATCGAACCTTTCTACCCCTCAGTATGGCATGAAAATAAAGGCGGTAATGTTTCTATTCTACCTTTTTCATGTGCTTTAAGAGCGGGCGGTTCTTACAATTACTTGTTAGTCAATGGCAATCGGCGTTTATCTTCAAGGGAATTACTAAGGCTACAAGGCTTTCCCGAAGATTTTAAAATAGTTGTCGGCTATGGTGCGATGCGAAAACTGACAGGCAATAGTGTTGCAGTTCCTGTTTTTAAAGCTGTTGCAGAAGAAATGGTTAAAGCGATTGAAAACCAAAACATTCATCCAACATTCAAACAACTTTCATTATTAGAACCAGATTATGAATATAGTTGAAGCCAAAAAAGCCATTGATAAAGTGATTACAAAAGCAAGGGTGCATTTGTATAAACCTATTCAAATTGCAGAGATTTTGCACCATGACCGTACGGATAAGGACATTATCATAGAACTTGATAATCTTGAAACATATAGAAACGTCTCTAAAAAATGGCGAGATGTTATTTGTAATCAGTTTATAGGACGTTCCAGCACATCGTCAGCACGTTATCAAGATGATATTTTCAATGAGAATGCTGTTCCACCACATCTTTTGGCTTTATTAGGTAAAGAAAACCGAGAGAAAAACGGTATTGTTGAAGCCTATATTTATAGACGTTTTGCTGAACGTTTTACTCAAATGTCAAGCGGATTAAGCTATTGTGATACACATGACAAAAGCAATTTTCAATTATCAGAATTTCTTTTGCTGTTTTGGAAAGAAGCAGGATTGAGAAGAAGTATTGACAAACTGTATGAAATAATCGTTTATTCTTTGTTTTCTGCAATTGTTTCTGAATTAGAATTGACGGTTGAGGTTTCAATGAACCCAAATAAACAACCCCTTTTGCAAGAATTTGAGGATTTTGCAAAGCGTGTTATCAATCTACAACCTGATGTAACATCCTTTAAAACATCTGCAAAGATTTATAGAGTTGGCGTAACCAATGCCTCCGACAGAGGTATGGATATTTGGGCAAATTTTGGTTTAGCGATTCAAATCAAACACTTGTCATTGAGTGAAGAATTAGCCGAAAATATTGTTAGTTCAGTCAATGCAGATAGAATTGTCATCGTTTGCAAACAAGCCGAGCAAAAAATCATATTGTCATTGCTCAATCAAATGGGTTGGAAGTCTCGCATTCAAAGCATCATTACAGAAATTGACCTAAATGAATGGTATGAAAAAGCATTGCGTGGTCAATATGGTGAACAAATAGGTGATAAAATGCTACAAATTCTCTCTAATGAAATCAAAGTAGAATTTCCTGTTACAGAAAATACTGAATTTGTGAAATTCTTTAATAGTCGGGGTTATGATAAATTAGTAGATAGCGTTTGGTCTTGATAAATGTTTAGTTTTCGATAACCACCCCCTCAGTATAAAACTACAAAAGCCTTTCAAACACATGCTTGAAAGGCTTTCGGCGAATAGTAACAAACTGCGCTGAAAAACAAATCATTACATTTTATGATTCCCTTTCTTAGAAATCGCCCACAAACCCATAAACGTCAACAAGCCATTGAGTAAGAGTAACTCAAAACCAAATTTATAGCCAAAAATCAGGTTGCCCAAATAACCATTGTAGGTATAAATTGCCGTTGTGATGAAAATAGAAGCGAGACAAACCCACAATGAATAGCGGTCAATGATGCTGCGTTTTGTATAAAAACCAAAAACGAATAAACCGAGAAGCGGACCATAAGTAATTGATGCTGAATCATATACGAGTTTGATAATCTCTCCTGTTGCAATTTGTTGAAAAACCAAAATGAGTACAAAAAACAAAGCTGAAAAACCGAGATGCGTTTGGTGGCGTAACTTAGAGTTAGCAGGTGAATTTACATCTTTCTTTTCAAAACCGAGAAAATCAATACAAAATGCAGTGGTTAAAGAAGTCAAAGCAGAGTCTGCGGAGGCATAACTGGATGCTGTTAAGCCTAAAACAAACAAAATCCCGATGGTGGCGGATGAATATTTTAAGGCAATTGTTGGAAAAAGGAGGTCGGTATCAGGCACTGTTATGATGGACGAGATACCATTTGCCCAAGTTGTGATTTCTTTTGTCGGTATTTCGATATTGTGTTGTGCTGCAAAGATGAACAATAAAATGCCGAGTGAAAGGAACAATAAATTCATCAAAACCAAGATGCTCGAATAGGCATACATATTGGTTTGTGCGCCTTTGATGTTTTTGACGGTCAGTATTTTTTGCATAATATCTTGGTCAAGTCCTGACATAACTATCGCAATTGAAGCCCCAGCAAGGAACTGTTTGAAAAAGAATTTTGAATCAGACCAACCGTTTTCAAAAAAGAAAATTTGGCTTCGTGCATCGTTTTTGACCGTTGAAATTAAGCCGCAGATGTCTAAATTCATGTTTTGACCAATAAGAACGATGGTCATGATGAGCGATAAAATGAGAAAAAGCGTTTGTAAAGTATCTGTCCAGATGATGGTTTTGACACCGCCTTTGAATGTATAAGACCAAATCAAAGCGATGGTCACAAAGGCGGTTACCCAAAAAGAGATACCAAAAAGCGGCTCAATGACGAAAGCGTGTAATATTTTTGACATCAAAAACAAGCGTATTGATGCACCAATTGTTCGACTCAAAATAAAAAAGAAAGACCCTGTTTTATAAGCCGTTGTGCCGAAACGTCTGTCGAGATATGTATAAATTGAAATCAAATTCATTTTATAATACATTGGCAATAAAACAGTTGCGATGATGACATAGCCCAAAAAAAAGCCAAAAACCATCTGCATATAGGACATAGACGACGAAGCCACGTAGCCAGGCACGGAGATAAAAGTGACTCCTGAAATGGACGTGCCGACCATGCCTATGGCGATTAACCACCACGGCGATTTTCGATTAGCAACAAAAAAGGATTCATTATTTGAACCCCGACTCGTTAAATAGGATATGCCAATGAGCATCAAAAAGTAGCCGATAATGATGCTTAGAATTAATTGTGGCGATAATTGCGACATGCGTTTAGTTGATTTTTGATTTGATTGAACTTTAATTTTTGCCAAAAATAGAAAAAGCCTTGTTCGATTGTATCTGAACAAGGCTTTTTATTTTAGATGATAGTGGATAGTGGATAATGGATAATTGTTATCCAAGCTTAATTTTCCATTATCCACTATCAACTATCATCTATAATCTAAATATGTCTCTCTGCATGATAACTCGACCTCACCAAAGGACCACTTTCGACATAATTAAAACCTTTTGACAAACCGACTTCTTTGTATTCTGCAAACACATCAGGATGAACGAATTCAGCGACTTCGATGTGCATTTTTGTCGGTTGCAAATATTGACCAATTGTGAGGACATCGCAGCCATTTTCCACCAAATCGTCCATGATTTTAAACATTTCTTCTTTGGTTTCACCCAAACCAACCATAACGCCTGACTTTGTGCGTTTGCCAAATTCTTTTGTGCGCTTGATTTGTTCAAGACTGCGCTCGTATTTGGCTTGAGGACGGACTTTGCGGTACAACCTTTCAACGGTTTCCATATTGTGCGACACCACTTCTTGACCACCTGAAATCATACGTTCTAAAGCAGGCCAATTGGATTTAGTATCTGGAATCAAAGTCTCAATCGTTGTTTCAGGGCTTAAACCTTTGACATTGACGACAGTTTGAAACCAAATTTCTGCGCCACGGTCTTTTAATTCATCTCTATTTACAGAAGTCAAAACGGCGTGTTTGACTTGCATCAGTTTGATAGCTTCAGCCACACGGCGCGGTTCATCGGCATCATATTCAGTCGGACGACCTGTCTTTACAGCGCAAAATGAACAGCTGCGTGTACAAACATTGCCCAAAATCATAAAAGTTGCCGTACCTGCACCCCAACATTCGCCCATATTTGGACAATGACCACTTTGACAAATCGTATGTAAATTGTATTCATCAACGAGCGAACGTACTTTTTTGTACTCCTCTCCTATCGGCAATTTTACCCGCAACCAATCTGGACGTGGAGAACGTTGTGGTTTGGGTTCTGCTATTTGTAATTCAAGCATATATGTAATGGTGAATGGTGAATGGTGAATGGTGAATGTTTTAACGGACATTATTCACCATTAAAATATTCACCATTCACCATTAAATTAGTTTCTTTTACCTAACTGCAAAGATACATAAAGGTTGAAAAAATAAGGACGATTCTCCTCTGAAACCATGATGGGTAATCTTTTAGGGAAAATATCAATCATAATACCCGCTTCAACGGCGCGCATAAATTCATCGAATGCGCCCCAATCGAGATGGACGCCGATTTGTCCATGTATACCTGGAACAACTTGTGTTTCGCCAATACCTTTCAGAATACCCGATTTACCTTTCACTCTGAAAGGGTCGAGAAAATCAATTTTAGTCTCTTCTGTGTATTTGATTGAGGTTGTTTTAGCATCGCGTGGTCCACCTACCTCAATGTAATAGGGCATCATCAATGCCGTTGTGATGCCACCCGAATAACTGACTGCAAGCGCAACACCATTCTTTGCCGCCTTTTCCGTAAAGTACCGTTTCCCGCCATAGCTCCCCCTCAGTACAAAAGCGAAATTTTGCTTTCCATAAGTGTATTGACGGAAACTTTGGCTCGGCAAATTGCTGGGCTCAGATGATTTACGGACTTCTTTATGGTGCTTCAATTCACCTAAGCCGAAGCGGAAAAAAGTCGTTTTATAATAACTTTTTATATCGCCTATCATGTAGTTAGCCGCCCAACCATGCGTATGAATACGCAAATCGAGTGCTTTCTCTTTGTTGTATATAATGCCTTTTGCATCTGCATTGAGGCGTGTAGATTGTGCAGCTATTTGAGTCGTTGACAAAACAACGAGGGCGAATATAAGACGTATCATTTTGGACATATTTAGAATGTGGACAAACTAAAACACATTTTGTTCAAATATACGAGGATTCTGTTAAATTCCAAAAGTTCTAATTCAACATTTTCTCCAATTCAGCATCAATAGAAAAGCCTGCTTTTGCAATCGCTTGAATTTTACCAGATCGGTCAATCAAATATTGCTGTGGAATGGCTTGCACTTGATAAAGTTGCGCCGCTTGGCTGTTCCAAAACTTTAAATCGCTCACATGATTCGCCCAATTCAGATTGTCTTGCTTGATGGCATCCACCCATTTGTCCCTATCTTTATCAAGCGAAACGCTGTAAATTTCAAAACCTTTGCTTTTGAAACGGTTATAAGCCGCCACTACTGAGGGGTTCGCTCGACGGCAAGGACCGCACCATGAAGCCCAAAAATCAAGTAAAACAACTTTACCTTTCAAATCAGATAATTTCATCACTTTCCCGTCAGGATTAGTCAAAGCAATATCAGGCGCAGGTTGACCAACGGCAACCGTTGTGGCACCCGCTTTTTCCATCGCTACTTGATTTTGAAAAGTGGTTAAAATCGAGGCATAATCCATAGCATAAGGGCTGCCTGGAAATGTTTTTTCAAGTTTAGCAGCAATACTTTTATGTAAATCAAGATAATCAGGCGAAGCAAAGTCTTGGATTTGAAGAGCTAAAAGCATACTTAAAAGTGGGTTTTCAGCCGTTTCAATCGTTGACTTCACATTATCAATTGTTGAAGTACCCGTTGAAAGGTCGTTAAAGGTCTTGATATAAAGCTCTGTATCAGGCGAACCCTTGACGGTATAGTTGGTGCGTTCCAAAGTTGCCAAATCAGCCTCAACAGTCACTCCTTTTTCTTTACCATTTAAGATAAAATTCAATTGTTTTTGACCAATTTTCAAGCGATAAATACCGCCTTTTGCTCCTTCGGGCATAGGAATTGAAAAAGTCCCATCAGACTTGAACGATACTTTTTGAATGGGTAAAGCTTGTTGCATCAGCACCTCCTCAAACATGCCTTCCAAACCAGCGGCATTTTTAACTGTTCCTGAAATGGTTGCGCCTTTTTTTTCTACGCAAGAAACAAGGCTAATAGATGTGATTAAGAATAAAAAAAGATATTTTTTCATGATTTTATATTTTAGATTTCGGCAAATGTAATGACAAAAAGGGATTTTTGGTAAGAAATCGCCCCCTCAGTAAATTTTCATTTTTAATAAATCAATAGCTTGAAGGTCTTGATTTTTGACTTCAAAGTTGTCTTGTCTGAAAATAAAAGAAGTGCCGTTGTTTCTCAAACGTTTTGTACCCGCTTTGTAAAAAATGCCTTTTTGTGGCAGTTCTTTTTTGTGAATCCAACCACAAATTTCAATGACTTTTTCACTTTTATGATAACTGCAAAAAACGAGGACATCGCAATCGTATTTTTGCTGCATGACATAGAAATTATTCACATACTCACCCTTCACATAACTGTTTCTGCCCATTGTTTTGACATCAATACGCACATTATTGTGGACAATATCAATGCCCCCGTCAAAGCCATCATTTTTTTGAGATAAATCAGGTTTAAGACCTTTTAGGTGATAATAGACAATATATTCGCCTATCAGACCCGTAAGTTGTTGCTCGAAAGTGCCATCTTCGACACCGCGATTGCCTAATGAATGGGCAGTTAGAAAAGTTCTACAAGTTTCTATTATCCAAGGTGAGACCAGATATTTTTTTGATGTGTACATGTTTTCTCATTGGTTTGGTTGAACTGACCCTTCCGAAAACGATAAACTTTCGGAAGGGTCATGTCTATATTAATTTTCATTCATAATATCACCAAGTATATTGTCATAAGTCTTTTTCCATGTTGAGATATTGCCCCAACCTTCGTCAAAAATACGAACATCTTCGCCCTTAACTTGACCAACTTTAGAGAAATCAACGCCTAATTCTGTCATAAATGTTTCAAAATCAGCCGTTTCTGTTGGTTTTATGGAAACAACAACACGGCTTTGGCTTTCACCATACAGATAAGCGTCTAAACGTACCCCCTCCCGATTTTCTCGGGATGTCCCATCAGTATTTATCGGTTTTTCAAGTTCAAAACCCAATCCACGAGGCATTCCAGACTCCATCAAAGTGACAAACAAACCGCCTTCTGAAACATCATGTGCAGACTGAATCATCTTGTTTTTGATAAGATTTTGAATCGCATTTTGAATATTAACCTCTTCTTCTAAATCAAAATAAGGTGCAGGAGAATGCTTAACACCGTGCAAACGCATTAAATATTCTGAACTTGAAATATCGTTGCGGCTTGTACCTATCATATAAACCACATCACCTTCTGCTTTGAAATCCAACGACATACGATTGTCATAATCATCTAATAAACCCAACATACCAATTGTTGGCGTAGGGAAAACAGGCACCGTTTTGCCATCTTGTTGCATCTGATTGTAAAACGAAACGTTGCCACCCGTCACAGGCGTATCGAAACGACGGCAAGCATCGCCCATGCCTTGCAAAGCATATACAAATTGGTAGTAAACTTCGGGCATATATGGATTGCCAAAATTCAAGCAATTTGTAATCGCCACAGGTTCGCCACCGCTACACACGATGTTTCGCGCCGCTTCTGCAACGGCAATCAAACCACCTTTGTAAGGGTCAGCATAAACGTAAGCCGAGTTACAATCGGTTGTCAAAGCCAACGCCTTTTTTGTACCGTTGACACGGACAATAGCTGCATCAGCGGGTTCATTTGTCGTCATTGTACCCGTTCTCACCATCGAGTCGTATTGCTCGTAAACCCAACGTTTTGAAGCAATATTGGGCGAATTCCAAAGATTTTTAGCCGCTTCAAGCAAATCTGTTGGCTCTGCTATTTCGTCAATATTATATTTTTCAATTTCTTTAAAATACTGAGGGGTGGTAAATTCACGCTGATAAACAGGTGCACCACCGCCCAAAACCAAAGGTTCAGCAGGCACATCAGCCACTTTTTCACCATAATAGAAGAACTCTAAACGACCAGTATCTGTCACTACGCCAATTTCAGCGCATTGTAAATCCCATTTATCGAATACATCAAGTACTTTTTGCTCTTCGCCTTTTTGTACCACAATCAACATACGCTCTTGGCTTTCAGATAACAAAATTTCCCAATCTTTCATATTCTGTTGGCGTTTCGGCACTTCGTTGAGGTTGATAATCATACCCACTCCGCCTTTTGCCGACATTTCAGAAGTTGAACATATAATACCTGCCGCACCCATGTCTTGCATACCAACGACAGCGCCTGTTGCGATGACTTCCAAAGTCGCTTCCAAAAGCAATTTCTCTTGAAAAGGGTCGCCTACTTGTACTGAGGGGAGGTCGTCTGCACTGTTTTCGTCGAGGTCAGCACTCGCAAACGTTGCGCCGTGAATACCGTCTTTGCCCGTTGAAGAACCGACGATAAAAACAGGATTGCCGACTCCTTCTGCCGTTGCAGAAATAGTTTCACCCACCTTCACGATACCCGCAGACATCGCATTGACAAGAATATCGTGGTTGTAACAATCATTGAAATACACTTCGCCACCAACCGTTGGCACGCCAAAACAGTTACCATAATGACCAATGCCTTCTACAACACCTTTAACCAAACGGCGCATGTGTGGGCTTGACAAATCGCCAAAACGAAGTGAATTGAGCGACGCAATCGGACGCGCACCCATCGTAAATATATCTCGTTGAATACCACCAACACCTGTTGCAGCGCCTTGAAAAGGCTCAATTGCAGATGGGTGATTGTGGCTTTCGATTTTGAAGCAACAAGCCAAACCATCGCCAATATCTACCAAACCTGCATTTTCTTCACCTGCGCCAACAAGCAAACGCTTGCCATCACGCGGCAATTTTTTGAGATAAGTGATAGAATTTTTATAGCTACAATGCTCCGACCACATGACGGAGAAAATGGAGAGTTCTGTAAAATTGGGCGTTCTGCCCATGATTTCACATATTTTGTCAAATTCGTCGGGTAGTAAACCTAAATTTTTAGCGGTTTCTACGGTTACTTGCAATTCAGTCGCGGTCATTAGAAGTGATTTGATAATCAATTGATTAAAAAATAAAACCTGTACGTTTTTGTGAACGTACAGGTCTGATTGACGGCCCAAAGTTATAAAAATGGTTAGAATACTGAGGGGTGCTGTTGGTTTAAATTTCGGAAATATTTACCCCATTCTGATTCAACGAGTCAAAAAAGTCATTCAATCTTCAATGAATCTAAAATTTGGCGAACACGCTCTGGAATTAAGTTAACGATTCGAGCAATCAACTCTATTGACATTCCTTCATGACGCGCATTGCGAATAACCTCAATTTTTTCTTTTTCGATACCTTTTTCAGTCCCTTTTTTATAAAGGAAATCTGTATCTATGTCATAAGTAATAGGCATTTCTTCTGCTATTTTAATTGTTAAACCTTCAATTTTTCTTAGTCGTGAAAGTACGACGAGTTGTTTTATGTATTTTGATAATTCACTTTTGTTTTGACATACGGCTTTGAGTTGTCTTAGGATTAACCTTAAAATACTTTCTGCTTTTTCAGGCGGATAATCGGCTAAGACAGCCAAAATTATCACATCAGGTACTTGGGATTGTAAAAGTTGTTCATGATTAAATGCATGAACATCAATCAACTCGAATCCTCGATAAACTTGATTTTCTGGCAACTTTGTTGGCATAGTCGGCTTCTCTGTGCCAACATAGATAACAACATGCCGAATTTCCATCTTTTTGAGATTCAAAGCAATACCATGATATTCAGATTTCCGATAAATCATATCATTTTCATCTTCCGTCTGAAATTCGAGATGCAATAAAAACTTTTCACCTACTACCGTCTCAACTTCATAGAAAAAATCCATCTCCCTTTCGAGCGTCGTTTGAAATTTAGCTTTAAAAGGCGTAAAAGTCTTTATTTTAATGCCCAAAGTCTTTTCTATCAGTGGCAAAAATATTTCTTCGGCATCCTCTTTAAAAATTTTGTCATAAAGATTACCTTCGTAAACTTTCTTTTGCTCCTCATCGGTTTTATCCTTCTTTTTTGTTTGTTTTTTGGCCATTCGTTAAATTTGAGTTGGTTAAGTTTCCCAGTTAGTTCATTACAAAATTAGTTTTTTTTTTCAATTTTTTAAAATTATTCTTTTTCTATTGTGAAGTTTCTTCGATTAAATTTAACACTAAAACATATTTTTTTAAGCCTTCCATTTTAATAAATATTCAAAGCTGTGCAAAAAGACTCTTTCAAAACCATCGCTGCACCGTCAATCGGTGAATTCAAAGACCGTGGTTCAAAATTTATTGCCTACACGACACCCCTCAGTATCGAAGCCAATTTCACTGCTTTTTTAGAAAAAATCAAGAAAGAACACCCAAAAGGGCGACATCATTGCTTTGCTTGGCGTTTGGGTTTAGACGGCAATCGCTATCGTGCCAATGATGACGGCGAGCCAAGTGGCACGGCAGGTCGTCCGATTTTAGGGCAAATTGATTCTTTTGGATTGACAAATGTCGGCGTTGTTGTGGTTCGTTATTTTGGTGGTACGCTGTTAGGAACGTCTGGATTAATTGCCGCTTATAGGGAAAGTACAGCAGACGCATTTCGAAATGCGTCAATTGAAGAGCGGATTGTGGAAGATATTTTTGATATTCGTTTCAGTTATGACAAAATGCCTGATGTGATGAATGCGCTTAAACGGTTATCTGTCAATATTTTAGAACAAAAATTTGATTTAGATGGTTGTATAAAATTTAGTATTCGACAAACAGAAGTGACACAAACTTTGTTAGAAATGAAAGCCGCTATTTTGAAAATCAGCATTGAAGAAGCCTTGATAAGGGATTTTACTGAGGGGGTAGAAATTACTGCACAATAAAATAAAATTCGTTTTTAAGAATATTTTCCAACAAAAACTTGTTTTTTCCCTAAATTTTTCTTAATTTTATAGGGAATTTCAGACTAGCGAAATCCAATTCTAGATATTCTAATTCATTCACTTTTATAAAATAAGGAGGTAGTTATGATGAAAAACTTTACTCTTTCCATGACTCTGCCTCTGCTGCTGCTCTCGAGCATTGCAACAGGACAAGCCGAACGAACTTTTGTCAAATCGTTTAATTTACAGAGCAAACAAACGATTATGCTGAATTTAGGAGAGAACATGCAAATTGTTCCTTGGGATTCAGATTTATTGCGTATTCAAATGACTGTTACATTAGAGACAACAAATGAAGCGACACTGAAAGCCTTTGCAGAAACAGGTCGTTACACACTGAAATCTGAGATAAAAGATGAATCTTTTGTTGTTTTCGCACCTTTTTTACAGAATGTAATAAAAATTAATGGAAGTGCCGTTAAAGAACGAATTAATTACTTAGTTTACGTTCCAAAGGGTGTTACAGTTTTGAAGAATGGCGACTCAAATAAAATAGTTGCCAAACTGACACCTTAAATTTAGATTTTTATAAATCGACACCCTCAGTAATTTGTTCTATTATGAATGACTGAGGGCGTTTTTTTTTCTAATTGAAAGAACAAATAGTTTATATTTTCGTTTAAGATTACTATTTCTTATTTAAACAAACACTTTTCACATGTTCCGACAACTTTTTTCTTTAGCATTCTTTGTGTTATCCCTTAGTTCAGTAAGTTCACAAGTTGAAAAAACCTTTTTTCAAACTTATGATATCAAAGAAGGCATCAAAAGCATTTCGATACAATCTAATGATTCATTTGAATTCCGTCCATGGAACGGTGTCCAACTTATGATTGAAACCTCTTCAATGCTAGATAGTGGCAATATTAGTTTACTTGGTATCCTCATAAAAGAGGGTCGTTACAATTTTGACTTTCAACAAAATGGTGACGTTATGGTCTTACACCCAAAAACAATGGTGCGTCCTCAAATCAAAAATCAGGAACAAATCTACCAAGAAACGATAAAACATATCTTTTATATCCCAGATGAGTTCTTTGTTATTAACAAAACCGAGCTTGTTAGGAAAGAAATAATATTTGCAAAAGACAAATAGTGTAGCTATTGAAATCGTAGGATATCAACATCTTTATCAAGAGAGGTTTTATTGATTAAAAAGTCAATATAATGAGCTGCACAAAAAGGTACAAGCGATGCTCCTTTTGTACCAAAACCATTGAATATACCTAAATGAGCATGTTGTGGATGTAAGCCCAAAAACGGTCTGCGGTCTTTAACTGTCGGGCGAATTGCTGCTTGATGGTCAATGACTTCAAAATGAGTTTTTATGGTTTTAGACAATTCATTGATTATCAATTCTTTATTTGCTTCATTTGGAAAATCATTATCAAAATTCCAAGCATTCGTAGCACCTACCCAATACAAATCTTTTTGCTCTCCTTCCCGACCGTTTCGGGGCACGTCAGTATCGTGAAGCGGAACAATTGCCATTTTGTTTTTAAAAATATGATTCAGATTCAAATTTGGAATACGGACTAATAATAATTCGCCTTTGTCAGGATTGAAAGGCAGATAATTGAAATAAGGATTTTCCATAGCCCTAAAGCCTTCGCAAAAGATGATTTTAGAGGCTCTAATGTCTTTATATGTTACATGTTCATTTGAAATGGACAATTGATTCGTATCAAAATGTTCCTTAAGCAGCATTTGATTGCTTTCAAAAAAAAGTCGAAAATGCTCAACAAGAGCTGGTAAATTGACTTGTGCACCATTTTTCACTTCAGATAATGCATAAAAAGGCTTGAATTTGCTTTCAACATCGTCAGTTACAACGGAGTCTGTTTGACCACAATAAGGTTGATAATCAGGGAATGTATTTCGAAGCAACCAATTATTTTCTTCCTCAATATTGCGTAAAACTCTGAATATCAAACGTTCATGCCATAATTTGACACCTAAAACTTTTTCAATTTCGAGGTAAAGAGAACGTGCCGCAGGTAAAAACGCATCAATCCGCCATGTTTTGACAAATCTCATTCCTGTAATGGGATTAATGACACCCGCCGCAATCTGCGATGAGGATTTTTTGCCCCCCTCAGTATAATTGTCAATAACCACAACTTTTTGCCCTCTTTTTAGTAATAAATAAGCTAAAACAGAACCTGCCAAGCCTTGACCAACTATGATAAAATCTATTTGCTTCATAATTATTGATGACGATTGAGAAGGAAAATTCTCAATATGAGATAAAATTTACACTTTGCTTGCTTTATTACCGCAGCAAAGTTACATCTCCTTTCTCTACTATCATCGAGCCATCCTTTAATTGTACTTTTAAATAATAGACATAAATACCACTTTCGACATCTTTGTTTTTGAATTTACCGTCCCAACCTGTTGTTTCATTGTTAATTTGAACAGTAATGTCACTGAAAAGGAGAATTCCCCACCGATTGAAGATTTTGAAATCCAATACTTTATCTACTTTTGAAGCATCGCCAAAGAAAGTAAAGTAGTCATTATTGCCATCTTCATTAGGAGAGAAAGCGGTTGGAATGAATAAACCACAATCGCGAGCAATTTCGGTTTGAACAACCGTTTGACAATCATTTCTGTCTTTGACGATGACATTGTATTTTCCTACTTTGATGTTTCGGAACAGGAAATCTGTTTGAAATTTTGAGCTGTCTATGCTATAAGACAATGTACTGCCACCTTTAGCTTTTATCAAAATAACACCTGTCGCACCATTGCATACTGAGGGGGTCGTTTTGACTTCTTCAATAAGCGGAACAGGTTGATTTTGGACGGTGGTATTTTGTTTTATAACACAATTAAATGAATCTTTAACAGAAACACTAAAAATACCGCTTTTCAAATTGATAAATGAATCACGGCGCGTAAAGTTAGAATCAAGACTAAACCACAACGAACTGGCCGGACTGCTGGCTTTAACGATGATTTGTCCATCATTTTTTTTACAACTTTCAGGCTGCATTTTTATGTCATCAATAGTTGGAGGTAAAATTTTGAAAACGGCAGCTTTTTGAGAAATAGCGCAATTTCCAGAATCACGTATATATATGGTGTAGTTTCCGTTTTTCAGATTAGAAAATTGTCTTGTCGTATTAAATGTAATGCTGTCTAAACTAAACGTAACGTTTTGTGCAGAAACTAAAATACTGCCATTGTCTTTTGCGCAAGTGCTTGGTTTTATAGTAACTGAATCAAATTTTGGTGGTGCAAGGCGGTTGACGACGACAATTTTTGAAGTTATACATTTATTGGTATCTCTAACAAATACCTTGTAACTACTGTCTCTCAAATTTGAAAAAATGAACGTTGAAACATAAAGAATGCTGTCAAGGCTGTATTGAATATTCGGCGTTTCGCCGCGTCCAAAAACGGTTAGTTGGCCATTGTTTTTGTTGCAATTTGCTGGCAAAATTCGTACAGAATCAATGGTTGGCTGTGATTTATTAGGAATGACAATGGTCGTTGTATCCGTACAACCTATTGAGTCTCTAATAGTTAGGAGATAAGAACCGCTTGCTAATGAGTCAAATTTAGGTTGACTTCTTTTGGCCCGATTATCCAATTGATATGTCAAAAGTCCTGTTCCATTTTGTGCATTGATGCTCAAACTGCCATTATTACGCCCGCATACTGAGGGGGTCGTTTGCTTATTGACAACTGAAGGCGGAGGCAAATTTGGTAAAATAAAACTCATCGTAACGGAACAATTAGCCGCATCGGTAACGACAATATTATAATTACCACCATTCAAATTCCTAAAAACACTATCAGTTGTTGCCAATTGATTATTCAACTTAAACTGAAGAGGTAGTACACCACCACTTGTTGATATGCGCGCTATGCCATTTGCATTATTGCAAGAAGCAGTCGTTTTATAAACTGAATCAATACTTAAACGAGCGGGGTTTGGTGTCAACGATAAATTATCATAATAACCATCATTGTCCGTACCTGCTCGAAGTGTACTGATGAGTCGAATCCGAATCTTACGAGTACCTAGTGGTGCAAGTCGCAAATCAGATAGCAAAAGCCATGCAGTTGTATTTGTTTGATTTCCAGAATCATAAGTATCCAAAGCGACATTGTTGGTGTTTCGATATTCCACAATGATGCGTGATTGGTCTATTGGATTTTGAGGAAAAGAACGCACGTAGCCCGTAAAATTAAAACGTTGAAGCCCTGCGTCAATTGGGCATGAAAAATTTGAGACATCTACATCTTGCATCAACTCCGCATTGCGTGCAGAACCTGGATAGAAATAAAATTGCCCACTTTGCGGTGTCAAATCCGCATTATTAGGTCGCCATTCGTTGCCTTGTACTTCAATCCAGTTTGGAATTTTGGCATTGACGGGTGGTAATTCACAATCACCATTTTTGATAAGGTTTTGAGCAAAAAGCGAAGAAAACAAGGCTGCAGAAAAGCCTATTAAGAGTATTGTTTGCTTTAACATCGATATAGGTTTAGATCCAAAAGTGTTGTTTTACAAGTATTATAACTGAAATGTAAAATTAGTATGTTTGACGTATTTCTTATTCTGAAAAATGTCAATATAAAGTTAAAGGGGGATTTGAAGATACTAGAATTCCAACTCAATGAGGTAAGAGGGCTTTCAAAATGTTTTGAGAGGTATAAAAAAAGAGAAAAATCAAAAAGTTATCCACAGTATTTTGTAAATCCAATAAACGATTCTATCTTTGCGACGCGCCAGGCGACCAGCTCCTGCCGAACCTCCCCAGGGTGGAAACACAGCAAGGATAAGGTGGTTGAGCGGTGTGCTTGGCGCATTTTTTTTGTTTTTTAGTCAGCTTGTCGGTTAGCTGAAATGTCTAAAAAACGGAATAGAAACAACCGACTCAATTACTTACCAATAATTGTCTCTCAGATGAAATTTTTTATTGACACTGCCAATCTTGACCAAATCCGCGAAGCCAAAGACCTCGGCATCCTCGACGGCGTAACGACCAATCCTTCACTTATGGCAAAAGAAGGCATTTCGGGAACCAATAACGTTCTTAAACACTACAAAGCCATTTGCGACATCGTCGAAGGTGATGTGAGTGCGGAAGTTATTTCTACTGATTTTAAAGGCATGATTGAAGAAGGACAACGTTTGGTTGACCTTGCACCTAATATTGTTGTCAAAGTACCGATGATTAAAGATGGTGTAAAAGCAATTGCTTGGTTTACAGAGCATGACATTTCGACCAACTGTACCTTGATTTTCAGCGCAGGTCAAGCAATTTTGGCTGCAAAAGCAGGTGCAACATACATGTCGCCGTTTATCGGTCGCATTGACGACACAAGCTGGGACGGTATGGAATTGATTAAGCAAGTTGCTGAAATTTATGGTATTCAAGGTTATGAAACGCAAATCTTAGCGGCGAGTATTCGCTCTCCTTTACATATTGTTCAAGCAGCTCAATCGGGTGCAGATGTTGTGACTTGCCCATTATCAGCGATTTTAGGTTTGTTGAAACATCCTTTGACGGACATTGGTTTAAGCCAATTCCTTGCTGATCATGAAAAGGCTAAAGCAATGGCTAATTGAGATATTAGGATGATAAGTCGTTAAGATATTCAGATTTATAGATAAAAATGTCAAAATCTGAATATCTTAACGTCTAAAATCTCTTATCTTAACTTAACTATCCAATGAAAGAACCACAATCCTTTGCGAAACACATCGCCATTGCAGGAAATATCGGCGCAGGAAAAACGACGCTGACCACACAACTCGCTAAACATTTTAGCTGGGAGCCTCACTTTGAAGATGTAGAGGACAATCCTTACCTTGCCGATTTTTACCACGATATGCACCGTTGGTCTTTCAATCTACAAGTCTTTTTTTTGAATAGTCGTTACCGTCAGATTCTGGGTATCCAAAATGGCAATAAAACCATTATTCAAGACAGAACGATATATGAAGATGCCCATATCTTCGCCCCCAACCTCCACGAAATGGGTTTGATGTCAAAACGTGATTTCGAAAATTATTTTACCCTTTTCGAACTGATGTTGGAACAAGTCTCTCCTCCTGATTTACTTATCTATTTGAAAGCGAGTATTCCGACCCTTGTAGGACATATTCAACATCGTGGACGCGACTATGAAGGCTCAATTTCGCTTGATTATCTGAAAAAACTTAACGAGCGTTACGATTCATGGGCATCAACTTATACTGAGGGGAAATTATTGGTTATCAATGCCGATGAAATTGATTTTATCAATCGTCCTGAAGATTTAGGTGAGGTCATAAGCAAAGTACAAGCAGAACTACATGGCTTGTTTTGATTGGTGATTTGGGATTAGTTATTAGGGATTTGTTAACCAATAACCAATCAAAATGAAACATTTTTTGTTTCATTCCGTAAAAGTTTGAACCTTAATGCAAAAAAAACTAAAAAAGGGGTACTTTTGCACGCATTTTTTATAAAACATTCAGAATTAATAATTTTCAATAAAAATTAAGCGATAAATGGCTAAGCAGAAATTTCAAAAAGTCAGTAAAGACGAAGTATTGGTGGATATTGCAGAGGTTACAAAAGACACGCAACACTGGCTCGAATTATATAAAAAACCGATTATGTACGGTGCGATTGCACTCATCGTTGCTGTTACAGGTTGGTATGCTTGGAGTTCTTATGTGAACAGCAATCAGAAGAAAGCAATTCAAGCTATGTGGAAAGCGGAACAAATGTTCAAACAAGACTCTTTTGCTGTGGCTTTGAATAATCCTGGCGGTGGTTATGAAGGTTTCTTGGACATCGCTAAAAAATACAGCAGCACACCGGCGGGAAATGTGGCAAACTATTATGCAGGTATCTGTTATTTGCAATTGGGCAAATTTGATGAAGCCATTAAGCATTTGGAAGACTGTTCACCAAAAGGTGAAGTTTTGCCAACTATGAAATATGGTGCTTTGGCTGATGCTTATAGCGAAAAACAAGACTTCAACAAAGCCTTGAAATATTACAAAGAAGCCGCTTCTTCTGGTGGTATAGACGATATGAAAGCCTTTTACTTGAAGCGTTATGGCATGTTGAGCGAAAAACAAGGCGATGCATCTTCTGCTTTAAGTGCTTATAAAGAAATTAAAGAAAAATTTGGCGCGACAACTGATGCACGTGATATTGACAAATACATCGCTCGCGCAGAGTCGAAGAAAAAATAAACCAATATTCATAAACAATCTCCATAGATGGGGCTGTTTGATAAGCGAAATGTTTATCGTTCAGCCCCTTTCCTTTTTTACTTTTACTTAAATTTTAGACATGATAAAATTAACACAATATAGCCACGGTGCCGGATGCGGATGTAAGATTTCGCCTAAGGTTTTAGATGAAATTTTAAAAAATCAGAATGAAAAGCTGTTTTATAAAAACCTCATTGTTGGCAATGAAGAACGTGACGATGCGGCTGTTATGGATTTAGGCGATGGTTCGGCTATTATTTCAACAACAGATTTCTTTATGCCTATCGTTGATGATGCAGAAGATTTTGGGCGCATCGCTTCAGTCAATGCCATTTCTGATGTCTATGCGATGGGTGGCAAACCACTTTTAGCCATCGCTATTTTGGGCTGGCCAATTGATAAATTGCCACCAGAAGTTGCCAATCAAGTCATTGAAGGTGCAAGGAAGGCATGTGCCGAAGCAGGTATTCCGCTTGCAGGTGGACATTCGATCGACTCGCCCGAACCCATTTTTGGTTTGGCTGTTACGGGACGTGTTTTGATAAAAAATATTAAGAAAAATGGCGGCGCTACTGAGGGGTCTGTTTTGTTTTTGACCAAACCTGTGGGCGTTGGCATATTTACAACTGCTCAAAAAAAGGACAAACTCAAGCCAGAACACGCTGAAATAGCCCCCCTCAGTATGAAACGCCTTAATAAACTCGGTGAAGTCTTCGGAACACTCGACTATGTGGAAGCCATGACAGATGTGACAGGATTCGGTATTTTAGGGCATTTGAGCGAAATGTGCGAAGCCTCCAATCTCTCTGCTGTTGTTGAATTTGACAAAGTGCCTTTGCTCAATAAAGAAGCAATGGATTACTATTTGGCTGAAAAATGCGTCCCTGGTGGAACGATTAGAAACTTTGACAGCTATGGCCATAAAATTGGACAACTGTCTGATTACCAACGCAATATACTCTGCGACCCACAGACTTCTGGTGGGCTTTTGGTCGCAGTCAAACAGTCAAAAGTTGCTGATTTTCAAAATTTACTGAGGGGGTATGATTTGGATTTAGAACCGATGGGACATTTTGTAGCAAAGCAAGAAAAGTTGGTTTCGGTTGTTTAGAGTTATATACAAGTATCGGATATTTTAAAAATATCCGATACTTATAATTTTGAAATACAACGACTTACCTCTTGAAACTATAAAATTTCAGGAAGCAATTTTCACATTTTCATCATTTCTTAAAACCCGTTGACTGAGCATTTTTTTGTGCTATCAATGCCAGTTCAGTAGCCAGAAAACAATGCGCCTGTGGCATAGCCGTTTCGGTACGATTAATAATATCATTTACGAAAAGCTCACCAAATGGCAGAGGTTCTTTACTACAATCAATATAACGTGTCTCTTTTTGATTGACGAGATACAAATGATTGCCCCCTTCATGCGCTGATGCAATATCAATGTTTTTACGTATTTCGATATACCCCTCAGTACCCAGAATGGTCAAACGTCCATCGCCCCAAGAGTTTAAACCATCGGGCGTAAACCAGTCCACACGGATATAGCCTGTGCCGCCGTCTCCGCGCATCATCACATCACCAAAATCCTCAAACTCGGAATATTGCGGATGATTGACATTACCCACTTGCGATGCCACAATTTCTGCTTTGGTAGAACCTGTAAAGAATAAAAATTGGTCAAACTGATGTGAACCTATGTCCGTAATAATGCCACCAAAATACTTCGTATCAAAGAACCATTCCGGACGCGTTTTTGGGATCATTCGATGAGGTCCCATGCCAATTGTTTGAATTACTTTACCAATTGCACCTGCTTTGACCAATTCACCCGCTTTCACTGTTCCTCGGTTTTCAAGTCTTTCGCTGTACATAATCGAAAAAATGCGTTTGGTTTCTTTTTGTACCCGCCGCACATCTGCCAATTGTTCGAGTGACGTAATGCCAGGTTTATCAACCAAATAATCTTTACCATGTTGCATCACTTCTAAACCCAAAGGTGCCCGCTCCACAGGAATACCTGAACTTAGAACAAGCTGAATAGACTTGTCTTCCAAAATCTCTTGTTTGCTTTTAGCCAATTTAGCTTGTGGATATTTCTTAGAAAAAGCAGCCACGAGGTCAGGTTCTTTGGCATAAAAAGAGACCAATTGACCGCCGCCCCTTGACACAGCATCTGTCATGCCATAAATATGGTTGTGGTTGATGTTGATAACCGAGAATTTAATCTTTGGTTCAATATGCGTTTCCGCCATTGTTGTTTTTGGTAATGTGGACAACAAGGCAACTCCTGTTGCGGCTTTAGTCGTCATTGTCATAAATTTACGTCTGTCGAAAAGAGTATTTTCCATCATTGTTGTTGTTTAGAAATAATTAAAATTTAGAATATTGTCCCTATGACTGTAAGATAGAACCCATAGGATAAAGTTTCATAACATTTAGACCAAAGGTGTATCTCTTATATTTAATCTTTTTCCAGATGCATTTTCTCCTTCATCAAATCAGCTAATTTAACTCACTGTTTGATTTTTTGCCATATCAGCATATCCCCAAGCCACCACATTCTCAATCATGGGAATAAGGGTTTTACCTCTTTCCGTCAGACTGTATTCCACTTTGGGTGGAACGATAGGAAAATCTTTTCTTTGAACAATTTTGAGTTGTTCAAGATGTCTTAGCTCTTGAATCAGCATCTTTTCAGAAATGCCTAAAACGTCTTTTCTTAACTCGCCAAACCTACGACATCTATCCTTTAAACTCCAAAGAATGCCAATGCGCCATTTTCCGCCAATAAATTGTAGGGAGTGTTGAACAGGACAGCTCTCAATACTCGGATTCTCATTAACATGTTTCTTAACTTTTTCCATTTATCTAATTGTTTGATTTTCAATCATTCATTACCAAAAAGTAAGTACCCAACCTTTTGGTAGGTACTTGACAAAGATAAATCAATAATCTATATTCGCTCAAAAATTCAAAAAATGGACAGAAAAGATTTTTTAAAAACAGGAGCAGCCGTCGGCTTAATGCCTTTTATTTCAATGTGCGAAAATGTACATTCAACTAATTCAAACGAGAACAATCACATGGGACTACCCAAAATGAGTTCACCTACGTTGGACAATTCCTATTGGTACATTGGGCATTTAATGAGTGTTCTGATTTCTTCAAAAGACACGAACGGTGCATTTTCGTTGATACACGGATTTGAGATACAAGGTCTTGAACCGCCGCCACATACACATACAAAAGAAGATGAATCTTTCTATGTCATAACAGGAGAAATTGACTATGTTGTAGGAGAAAGAACCTTTAACGCTAAGTCAGGTGATTGGGTTTTTATGCCCCGAAACATTCAACATTCCTTCAAAGTGGTCACAGAAAAGGCAGAAGTATTAATGCTTTTAACACCTGGAGGTTTTGAAAATTACTTTATTGATATGTCAGAACCTGCTAAAGAATTGGTGATTCCGCCAAAACCACAAGGTCCTCCAGATGTTAAAAAAATTATCGAAACGGCTATGAAATATGGCGTTCAATTCCCTAAACATTGAAAAGATTGATAATAATACTGAGGGGGGTATAAATTGGATTATTTCAAAAAAAAGAAAGAGGTTGTTCGTACATTATTCGAACAACCTCTTCTTTTACAATAGATTGAAATTCAACTTTATGTTTAGTCCCTAATCACAACCTTTTTATTGATAACCCCTTTTTCAGATTCAACAGTCAATATATAAAGTCCATTAGTCAAATTTGAAACGGAAAGATTTTGAGTAGAAAAACCAATCTCAAAATGGCGTTTTTCACTTTGCATCAATTGTCCCGTGACGCTAATTAACTTTATTTGCGCATCAAAAGCCATTTCAGATGTCAAATTGAGTTGTAAAGACTGTGTTTTACTGAGGGGGTTCGGTGACACCTCAAAATTGGAAATCCCAGTGATTTCTTTTGTCGCACTCAACAACGTCCCCGACGTAAAATTTTGACGCGTTGTAAAAGGAGTACAAGAGACATAGTTGTTATACGGTTTGATGCGCCAATAATAGTTCTGACCCGCTGCCGTCAAATATCCAGGAGCATTCGTGGCATTGATACTTATGGAATTCGTAGTGGAAACAAAAAGTCGCGAATCAAAAAACGTTGGCGTCTTGCTGAGTTCAACGACATAGCCTGTGGTATTCGGTACAGCAGTCCAAGACAAAGAAAAAGCGTTGTAATAAGTCGTAGTTGTGCCACCAATTGGCGCACTCAAAGTAGTTGCTGCTAAATTCGTTTCTGTCGGTGCTATATTTCCAACACGTATATAACCTCTATTTGTATGGTTGAGGTAGTTGTTTTGCATAGCTGTTTTTTGCATTGGCGAAAAAGACGTTTCACAACCCGTAAAATAGTCCATGATATTTGATTCATCGGGATCTAACTTAACGCCTTTGGGGTCACTTGCTAAACCGACGTAAACACAACGGTTAGCACCCGTGTATCCATAACCCAAATTATAATTGGGCGGGGTATCACAAAAGCCATCACCTGCAGTTGAACAATTGGCATCTGAACCTGTTCGTGCTACATTCTCAACAGTATAAGTACCTCCTCCAAAACAACTAACCGTAGCGGGTGCTTTATAGTCGTTTGCAGCCGTCGGCACAAAAGGACACGTTTCCCAACCATAAAAAGGATGTGGCAAACTGAAAAAATGCCCAGCTTCGTGGGCAATAGTCACAGCACCGCCAATATTAGCTTGAGAATTTAAGACAACAAACCAATCGGCTTCATAAGGTAAACCATTCCCTGTATTCTGATAATAACCTAAAACGGTAGCCGTCGGCTGGGCAGGGTCATTGGCATTATTAATCATATAAACGTTCATACCATCGTTCTTTTTGTTTGACCGAAGGGCATTATCACCTGAAAAAGACCTCGGCGAGTCATAAAGACCTGAATTGTCTATATTATTTATACCCTTGATATAGAACTGCAATTCAACACCATTGAATGAATAAAGGCGATTCCATTCGCACAACATTTCAAGTATTTTGTTCATTCCGATACGACCCGTTCCATCAGATTTAGCTACTAAATGAAACCAAACAGGCACATAAGCAACTGCCCGTAGGGGTGCAACGACAGGAAAACGCTCACGTAAGGTTATCATCTCATTGTAAAGGATGTCAGCATCTTGAGTCGAAAGCCCACAAGTAGCTGGCTTCGGCGTTATTTGTTGTGCTTTTATACTGAGGGATAGAAAAAATAGTGAAAACAGAAGTGTAAAGACCAGAATTTTTTTCATGCAAAAAGTGTAAGATTAAATGAATGAATAGGTAGTACAATAGATTCTATATACAACGCAAAAGATTGCATAATTCGCTCCAAAGTTAGATAAAAAATAAAATGAGCTTCTTTTTTTCGATAAAATCATTTTTATTCTTGTGTTAGGCTATGGGTTTTGATAAAACACTTTATTTTTGCGGCAATTCACATATAGAAGTCTATATGTGTCAATTGAATGTTTTTTTGTTTCCTTTTTATAACATAAATCCTTTCCAAAATGACAAAAGTAACCGTCGTCGGAGCTGGTAATGTAGGCGCAACTTGCGCTAACGTATTAGCTCACATGGACATCCTCAAGCACGTCCACCTTCTTGATATTCAAGGTGCAATGGCACAAGGTAAAGCCCTTGACACTTGGCAACAAGCCCCTATTGATTCGTATTCAACTTACCTTACAGGTTCAGATAAATACGAAGATACCGCTGGGTCTGACATCGTCGTCATCACTGCTGGCATTCCCCGCAAGCCCGGAATGAGCCGCGATGACCTCGTCTCAACAAATGCTAAAATCATGGGTGGTGTGATTGAAAGCATCTTGAAATTCTCTAAAAATCCTATCATTATCGTCGTTTCTAACCCGCTTGACGTAATGACTTATGCTGCTTTCAAAAAATCAGGTTTGAAACGTAACAGAGTTATCGGTATGGCTGGTGTCTTAGATACAGCTCGTTACCGTGCTTTTTTGGCAACAGAAATTGGTGTTTCACCTAAAGATATTCAAGCAATTCTCATGGGTGGACATGGCGATACAATGGTGCCGCTTCCACGTTATACCACTGTTGCAGGTATTCCTGTAACGGAATTGGTTGGAAAAGAAAAATTGGATGAAATCATTGAGCGTACAAAAAATGGTGGTGGTGAATTGGTCAAATTGATGGGCACTTCTGCTTGGTATGCGCCAGGTGCAGCGGCGGCTCAAATGGTTCAAACCATCGTGAAAGACGAAAAACGTATTTTCCCTTGCTGTGCTTATCTCAATGGCGAGTACGGTATCAAAGGTTTCTGCGTAGGCGTTCCCGTGATTTTGGGTAAAGGCGGCATCGAAAAAATCATCAAATTGCGCTTGCGCAAAGATGAAAAAGAAGGTTTGGAAAAATCGGCTGCCGCAGTTAAAGAAATCGTTGACGCTTACGAAGCGATGAATGTTTGATTAAAAACCTCAAAATACTGAGGGGTATCAAAAGCCTTTCTCTAAGCAATTAGGGAAAGGCTTTTTGCTGTATTTTATCAAAAATATCCATGAAATCAAAAATCCAACTAATTTTGGTGGATAAAACAACAACATCTAACAAACTCTTTTTCTTAAAAAGTCCAACAAATGCTCTATCTCATTCTAAGCATCGTGTTTTCCGTTCTTTTGCTCGTCAATTTTCGCCTACATCCTACTTATAAAATAGATACGACGCAAGCCATTGTGTTCAATTATTGGGTGTGCGCCCTGTTGGGTTGGTTTCTATTGCCTGCGGGAACGACTTTTACGATGTATTGGTCGGCAGACATTACTTACTATGCTTTGCTGCTTGGGTTGGGTTTTATTGTCGTTTTCATGCTGTCGGGAGCTTCTACGCTACAATCAGGGATTACAGTAACGTCGCTTGCCAATAATATGTCATTAGCCATTCCAGTATTATTTAATCTATTGATATTCAATACAACGCAAAGTTTTGGTTGGCTTAATTACATCGGTTTAGGTCTCGCTTTTTTAGCAGTATATTTGAGTACTTGGAAAAAATCGGACAAAGAAGATGTTGAAAATAAATCAAACAACCTCACCCTACCCCTTTGGGTCTTTTTGATGTATGGTCTAACAAATACAGCATTCAATTATCTGAATCTAAAATACGTCACAGCGAGTGGCACGACAATCGCTTTTATGCTTACAGCTTGTTTGGGTGCAATCGTTTCAGGCTTATTTTTATTAATTTATCAAAGAAAACCAATTGCTGTCAGAAATCTCATCGCCGCCATTCCTTTGGGTATTCCCAATTTTCTTTCTTTCTATTTTCTTTTAAAAGCCTTAGATGTTTATAAAAACAACGGGGCGTATGTGTTGCCTGTATATAATATAGGTGTCATCGTCGTTTCGACCGTTGTGGCATTGTTCTTTTTCAAAGAAAAATTGGCAAAATGGAACTGGATAGGTTTGGTTTTTGCTTTGGTGGCGATTGTTTTGATTTCTTGGATTGAAGGATAATTTGATAAAAAACGACTTTTTTTAATGCAAAACCTATATATTTGCTGTATAAAATGATAAAAAAGATGGTCGAAGATTTAGTTATTTCAAAAGATGTTTTGCAAAGTGTTAAAATGACGCCCAGTCAATTGGCACTTGAAATTGCTGTCTATCTATATGCAAAAAAAAGACTGACTATGGGACAAGCAAAAAGACTTGCTGGGCTTGACCAAATTTCATTTCAAGGAGAACTGGCTCATAGGAAAATCTATATTCATTATGATATAGAAGATGTCATGAAAGATTTGAAAAATTTAGACATACAACTCTAATTTATGGTCATAGTCAGTGACACCTCACCTATCACCAATTTAATTAAAATTGGTGAATTACACCTTTTACAAAAAGTTTTCGAGACGATTGTCATACCACGAATCGTCTATGAAGAGTTATGTGTCATTGAC
>JAYSQG010000179.1:0-3435 GCA_043721685.1 Saprospiraceae bacterium
CAGGAACAGGTGGTTGGAGTGCAGCGACTGGCGGAACTAATTCAGCGACATATACACCGCCAAGTACTGCGGCTGGTACAATGTATTATCGTGTAACAGCGAGTGCGACTGGAAACGGTTGTAGCTCAATCACTTCCAATAATGCACAAGTTGATATCATACCAAATATCGTCATTACAACACAGCCGCAAAATATTACGGAATGTACGGATGGTACGATTGCCCTTTCGGTTACAACAACAGGTGGTATTGGTACGACTTATGTATGGGAACAAAGCACAACAGGAACAGGTGGTTGGAGTGCTGCACCGAGTGCTACGAACTCTGCAACTTATACACCGCCAAGTACAGCTGCTGGTACACTATACTATCGTGTGGTTGTATCTTCTGCGGGTAATGGTTGCGGACCTCAAACTTCTACAACCGCAACTGTTGTTGTTGTCGCTAAACCTACTGTGGCTGTTACAACACCTAATCAAATCGTTTGTATTGGTGCAGTATTGACTTTGAACGCAACACCATCAGGTGGTACAGGTACCTGTGGCATTCAATGGCAAGACTCTACGGATGGTGGTTCATCTTGGAATCCAATATCTGGCGCAACAAATAATGCATACACAACGCCACCACTTGGGGCAAATACAAAATATCGCGCAACATTTACTTGCAACGGCAACGGCTGTTGTAATTAGTTACGGGTTGTTGGTAAAATTGGTTATTAGGGATTGGTTATTGTATGTAAATCGAAAACCAATCCCTAATAACTAACCCCCAATAACAACAATGAGAAAATATACGCTACGTGTAGCCTAAAACAAGCCTCCCATGCTTTAAGCTCGCTGAACCAATAAGCAAATCGTATTCACCATGAATATATTTATACTTTTGAGAAAAACGACGCTTTTTATCCTCCTTTTTCTTTCGGTAACTACTACGTTACTGAGGGGGCAATCTGAGTGTTCCATTTCCAATACCGTTGACGTTACTGTTGTTAGTGACCCAACTATCATCATTTCTGGTGCAACGACGATTTGCTCTGGCGGAACCGCTACGCTTAATGCGAACATTTCGAGTGCTGGCACAGGTACTTGTCATTTTCAATGGCAAGACAGCCCAACTGGTATCGTTTGGAATAATATAACTGATTCAAATTCATCAACTTATACAACATCTGCATTAACTCAAACAACGCATTATAGACTTCTTCGTATCTGCGACGGCATTGGTTGCGATACAGCTTTCTCAAATTCACAAACTGTTGTGGTCGTCCAAGACCCATTAGTTACGGTTCAACCCATCTCCATCATCGAATGTCTCGGTGGCAACTTACCCCTCAGTATAACAGCAACAGGTGGCACACCGACTCTCGATTATCAATGGCAATCAAGCGCAAACGGTACTTCTGGATGGACAGATATCAGTGGCGCAACTACAGCGACTTACACACCCCTCAGTACAACCGTTGGTACAACTTATTACCGCATCATCGTCTCCTCAACAGGCAATGGTTGCGGCTCTGACACTTCAGATGTGGTCAATGCAGTCATTGTTGACGACCCTATTGTAGCAATTGTTTCCAATGACTCATTAATATGTATAGGCGAAACAGTCAATTTTAGTTCAACAATCACAGGCGGGACAGGTACAACGCTCTATCAATGGCAATCAAGCAGCGACAGCCTTGTTTGGGCAGATATTTCGGGTGCAACAAATTCAAACTTAATAACAACAAGTCTTACAACAATAACCTATTTTAGACTTGTCGTCACACAAGGTAATGGTTGCCAAACTACCTCTTCGGGAATAAAAATTACTGTTGACCTATGTAATGGTGAAATTGGCAACTACGTTTGGGAAGACCTTAACGCCAATGGCATTCAAGAGTCTGGTGAACCAGGTATTAGTGGGGTTGCTGTTGCTTTAGCAGGTTTAACAGTTGACCTTGCAGTTGTTTCGAAAACAACAATGACCGATGGTGCAGGTCTTTATAAATTCACGGACCTTACACCAGGCGCTTATGTTGTAACATTTACGAAGCCAATTGGATACCGAACAACTGTTCCTAATATAGGTAGCAATTTATTAAATTCAGATATCGACTTGATAACTGGAAAAGCCCCCTCAGTAATTTTAGCTCAAAGCGAAGTCAATCCAACGATAGATGCAGGTTATTATCGCCTCTCAACAATTGGCGATTATGTGTGGCTCGATTGCAATGAAAACGGCATACAGGACTCTGGCGAACAACCTTTGGCAAATGTTACCGTCACATTGACAGGTCAAGACGGTGCACGTGTAGCGGTCAATCGTAATACAACAACCGATGCGGCAGGTTATTACACCTTTAATAATGTCGTTCCCGGTCGTTACGTTGTTGCTTTTGGTTTCCCAAGTTCGCCAACAGGTTTGGCATACACCACAAAAGATGTAGGTGGTGACGAAACCCTAGACAGTGATATTGATGGAACAGGCAAAACCGACTCCATTACCATTGTTTCCAATCAAATCAATAACGACATTGACGCGGGCTTTAAAGATGTGACCGCACCCACGTTCGTTACACCCGCCCGCGATACGAGCGTTCAATGCGATGGGGCAGGAAATATAGCTGTTTTGAACGCATGGCTTAACAATCATGCAGGTGCAACGGCTACGGACAATGCTTCTTCAACTTTAACATGGTCAAACGATTTCACCGTACTAACGGATGAATGTGGTCAAACAGGCAGCGCAACGGTCACATTTACAGTGACTGATTCATGTGGTAAAAGTTCGACAACTTCAGCCACTTTTGTTATTTATGACGATACGCCGCCATCATTTACAGTCAACCCAAGTGACACTTTAATAGAATGTAACGGTGCTGGGAACGCTGCGGACATTCAAGCATGGCTTAATCGTCAAGGCGGAGCTTCTGCAACTGATGTTTGTAGCAATGTTTCATGGACGCATGATTATACAGGTTTAACCACCACTACTTGTGGTATAGTTGGCACTGCCACAGTAACCTTCACAGCGACAGATGATTGCGGAAATGCTACTTTAAGAACCGCGACGTTAACAATACGTGATACGCAAAACCCCGTCATCACAGGTGTTCCGAACGATACAACGGTTACATGTTCAGCAGTGCCTGTAGCAGCGACCCCCTCAGTATCTGACGTTTGTGATGCCTCTATTTCATTGGTATTCAATGAAATACGCACGGATGGCAGTTGTTCAGGCACATACACTTTGACAAGAAGTTGGACTGCGACAGATGCTTGTGGAAATGTCACGACACGGACACAAGTCCTCAACGTTCAAGACACAACAGTACCTGTCTTAGTAGGTGTACCATCGAATACGACGGTAGAATGTTCAACCATCCCATCTGCACCAACGGTCACAGCGACAGATAATTGCGATGCGAGTGTGTCTGTTGTGATGAATGAA
>JAYSQG010000180.1:0-8404 GCA_043721685.1 Saprospiraceae bacterium
GCACCCGCCGCTGAAACCACATTTTCTTCTATCATTATTGAGCCAAAATCGTTTGCACCTGCGTGCAAACAAACTTGTGCGACTTGCTTTCCAACGGTCAACCAAGACGCTTGAATGTTTTTGACATTGGGTAACATGATGCGACTCATGGCAATCATACGGATATATTCGTCACCTGAAACGGTATTACGTGCGCGTTTTATTTTCTTTAACAAGGTATCTTCGTCCATAAAAGGCCAAGGAATAAACGCAAGGAAACCTTTGGCATCTTCGGGCTTTTGGGCTTGCACTTCTCTTATTTTTACAAGATGTTCAAAACGTTCCAAATTCGTTTCGATATGCCCAAACATCATCGTTGCTGATGTCGTCAAATGCAATTGATGTGCTTGACGCATTACTTCAAGCCATTCCTCTGCACCACATTTTCCTTTTGAAATAAGGCGACGCACACGGTCGTCCAAAATTTCTGCACCTGCACCTGGCAGTGAGTCCAAACCCGCTTCTTTCAGAGCCTTCAAAACTTCGTAATGTGTTGATTTCTCAAGCTTTGTAATATGCGCGATTTCGGGTGGTCCGAGGGCATGAAGTTTGAGATTGGGGTATAATTCCTTTAAATTTTTGAACAAATCCACATAAAAAGCCAAACCCAAATCGGGATGATGTCCGCCTTGCAAAAGCAATTGTTCACCACCAAACTTGAAAGTTTCTTCAATTTTCACTTTATATTCTTCAATCGTTGTGATGTACGATTCGGCATGATTGGGGCGGCGATAAAAATTGCAAAACTTACAATTCGCATTGCACACGTTTGTGGTATTCGAGTTACGGTCAATAATCCAAGTCACTTTATTATGAGGCACTTGTATTTGCCGCAAACGATTGGCGACGTACATCAATTCCGTAGTCGGTGCATTTTCAAATAAAAAAACGCCTTCTTCGGCGGTCAAATGGTCAAAATTTAAGGCTCTTTCAAGCAAATTGGCTATATTCATCTATGATTTATGATTTTATTCAAAAAAATACTGTTGAGGAATGAAATCCCGATACCATCGGGAAGGGGGTGCTAAATGCAAAACAAAAGTACAAAACTATGGTTACAAACTTTCAAAAAAAAATGAAAGTTGATAAAGCAGCCCTCAGTATCAAGTCCATTTCGTCATAGAAATCATCGCTTTTGGATAGTTTTGACCTAATTTTAAGCAAGAAGCAGCTTGTTCAGAATCGGTTAAAGTATCAGGACGATGGATTTTTTCAATCGGCACTTTTTGCAATTCAGGTAACCACAATTTGACATAATCACCTTTGGCATCATAACGTGTCGCTTGACTTAAAATATTAAAATAACGGTCTTCTCGAGGGTCATTGCCAACTCCTGCGATGTACATCCAATTGACATAATTACTGCATGGGTCATAGTCAACTAATTGACTTTCAAACCATTCTGCGCCCATTATCCAATTAATATTTAAATCTTTTATCAAAAAACTGGCGACATTTTGACGACCTCGATTGGACATGAAACCAGTCGTATTCAGCTCGCGCATATTAGCATCAATGAATGGAATCCCCGTTTTGCCTTCTGCCCAAATGCTGAAAAGTCGTTCATCGCTTTGCCATTTTTTATCTGGTTTCTTAGTTATGCCTCCTATTTTGAAAATATCTGTTTCATATTTTTTGCCGACGAGTCGGAAATAATCACGCCAAAGCAATCCAAAAAACAACCAATATGTTGAGCGATTGTCGCCCCGTTCTGCTTCGTATTTTTTTAATTCATGGTAAATCATTTTTGGGGACAAACAGCCTTGTCCCATATAAGCTGAAAACTTAGAAGAATAGTCGCCGCCTATCAATTCATTGCGTGTTTCTTCATAGTTTTTGACCAAATCTGTATCCCAAAGGTAATGTTTCAAGCGTTTTAGCCCCTCAGTCTCTCCGCCTCGAAAAGGTAAAACAGCCCGTTCATCGTTTTCAAAATCATCGAAACCAAAGTCTGAAAGGTTCGGAATTTCACCCATTTGAAGGTCGAAACTTGTATTCCCAATCATATTAGGCGTTGGAAAAGGCTCTCTAACAGCTGTAATGCGTTCAACTTCTTTGCGAAATTGAGAAAAAGTATCGGGTGTATGATTGACTGGAAACGGCAAATCGGCAGTATGATACAGCATTTTGCCACGACAATAGCGCAACTCTTGACCGATTCGCCACAATTTTTGTTCTAAATTGTCTTGAACGTACAATTCTTCTGCCGTTCTCTCACGATTGCAAAAAACCCAAGACGTTTTAGCTTGTTGGGCAATATCGAAGACAATTTCTTCGGGTTTACCTATGCGCACATACAATTCTGACCCTCGATTTCTAAGGTTTTGTCTTAAATCCACAAGGCTCTCAAGGATAAAACGCAGCCGAAATTTGCTCGTTTTAGGAAATCCAAAAGACGTTTTGCCTTGAAAAACACGCTCGTCAATGACGTAAATAGGAATAACTTCATCGGCATTTCTCATCGCATCTTGCAATGCCTCGTTGTCGTGCAATCTCAAATCGTTGCGAAACCACACTATCGCTCTCTTATTTTTCATACAAAAATGGTTTGCGTTTTAAAATGTCCTTTAGTCGTGCAATTTTAACAAATGCTTTGTTTTAAAGTTGTTTTTGTAGGTAAAAATATTGCAACAAACAATAAAGACCCCCTCAGTAAAATAGTGAAAATCAATATTTTGACGATAGTGGAGGGAACTAATTCTCATCTAAAATCGTTTTCAGTGCATTATTAACGCATAATTTTAGTAAATCATGGATTTAGACATTTTAAAAAAAGAACTCACTTATCGCACTTCCAGAAGTGGTGGCAGTGGTGGTCAAAACGTCAACAAAGTGGAGACGAAAGTCGAAATGCTTTTAGACGTAACGGCATCATCAGCTTTTGAAGCTGACGAAAAGGACTTGATTTTCAATAGGTTAGAAAATCAAATTTCGAAAGAAGGGATTTTGTCAGTCGTCAATCAGACCGAACGTTCGCAGTTGGCTAATAAGTTATTGGCTGAAAAAAAACTGATTCGTTTAGTTGAAAAGGCTTTGAAACAAGACCCCGAACGAAGACCTACGAAAACGCCCCCCTCAGTATTAAGGGCACGCGCCAAAGAAAAACGCATGCGAGGCGAAAAAAAAGCCACACGCAAAAAGGTCAGACCTGATGATACAGGTTCTGACCTTTTTTCTTTATAGCAACTATCAAAAAGAGGTCGTTTTTATATCAAAACAAGATGAAAATATATCTTAAACCCATATTTTTAAGAAAAAAATAGATTTAAATACTTTTTAGTATCCCTCAATATTGCTTAATTTGTTCCTCTTTTTAACCAAAAACAATGAAAAAACATGCAAGAGAAAACGATGCCCTCCAATCTAGAGAAAAAAGAAGAGGCACTGCACCACGCAGGCGATAAAAGTTTTAAGGCTATAATGAAAGTCAAGGAGACGGCTTTAGAGTATGTACAACGATTTTTTCCCTCCTTGTACGCACTTTTAGATTTAACCGTCTTTGAATTAGACAACACCAATTATATCACCAAAGAATTCACAGAATTTTATTCAGATGTTGTGTATCGAACGCAATTGAAAGCTGATGGAAGAAAGAAGAAAAAAGTCATAACCGTCGTCCTGTTATTTGAGCATAAAAAGACGATTAAGTCTTATTTTGCTTTGTTTTTACAGTTATTGGAGTACATTATTTTAATTTGGAAAGAGGATTTGGCAAACAAAAAGAAGCCATCTATCATCGTACCACTCGTTTTTTTTCAAGGAAAAAAAGGGCTTCGATATAAAGAAATGCACGATTGTTTCAAAGATGTACCAAAAGAGTTATTGCCTTTCATTCCCAATTTTAGGTGTCACATTACGAATGTACACGATTTAGAGAATGAGGAAATAATATCGTTGAACGAAAAAGGATTGTTACGGAGTTTAATGCTGGCGTATATCTATAAAGAACGGAAAGATAAAATCGGTAATATTTTGATAGAAATTTTTCAGTTTCTCAAACATGACCCTCAAAAACTGGATTTTTTCATCTTATTATTTGATTTTTTAGCCCAAGAGGATTATCTTAGTGCCGATGAAATAAACGAACTAATGGCTCAATTTACATCACCAAAAATTAAAGATAATATGATGACATCAGCTCAAGTTTGGAAACAAGAAGGTAAAATAGAAGGTAAAATAGAAGGTAAAATAGAAAAAGCACGCTTAACTGTTTTACGGGGCAGATTGCGTGGTGCATCTGCTGAATTTTTAGCGGATATTGCCGAATTGCCGAATTCAGAAGTAGAAAACCTTCTCGATGCTTATGATCAGGTTTATGCAAAATGGTTAAAAAAACAAAATATCGAATCGGTTGAACATTTGTCTGAAACTGAGGTTAAGTATCTTTTGGATTTATTTACCAAAAATCAAAATTAGGGAAAATTGAGGTTTTTAGATTTTACTTTTTTATAAACTCAAAAAGCCATCTTGATGCGTCGAGATGGCTTTTTGGTGATATAAAACTATGTGAAAATCGAAAGCTTTTTCAAAAAATAAATTTATGTCTTCACCCACACAACACTACGCGCAAGCCGAAACCCACTACGAATCGTTGCGCCAAAAACAAGCACAAAAAGCCAATATCATTGCTGCTTTGCGATTAATAACGATGTTAACCTTGTTGACAGGCAGTTACTTCTATTTTAATGCTGGAAATTGGGTGGCTTTGGCAGTTGTTATCGGTCTGTTAGGTTTCGCTTTTTTGGCAATGGTTTTTGTTCATGCACATATCAAAGAACAGCAAACGCTTTTTGAATTATTGGTAAAAATCAATCAAGACGAACAGGCGTACTTCAAAGGGGATTTATCGGCTTTTGATGGCGGCGAGGCGTTTATCAATCCAGAACATCCTTACAGTTATGACTTAGATATGTTCGGTCAATTGTCCATTTTTCAGCATCTGAATCGGACTGAAACAGCTTTTGGGAAAACTGAACTCGCTCGAAACTTAGAAAACACTGTTGAGGGACGAAATCCCGATGACATCGGGAAGGGGGGGAATATTGTTCTGCGACAAAAAGCAATAAAGGAATTGGCAACCAAAATGTCATGGCGGCAGCAATTTCAAGCAAGCGGACAGATGTTTGCCGATAAAAATGAACGGATAGACAAGTTCAAAAACTGGATTGAAAAGCCCTCACCTTTACAAAACAACACGTTTTTTAGGGTCATTTCCTACGTTTTACCTGTTTTGACAGTTATTGTTTTGATACTGCTTTTTTCAACAGAATGGGCTTTGGCTTTACCATTATTCAAGGCTTTGGGTATTCTCAATATTATTATTGTTGCCAGTCAACAAAAGCATATCAAACACGAACATGAGTTGTTGAGCAATATGAGTTTGTCATTTCAGAAATACGCAGTGTTGTTGAAAGCCATTGAAAATGAAACGTTTACGTCTGAAAAACTCAACCAATTGAAACAAAGCATTGTCGTGGAAGGTGCATCAGCGAGCCAAGCGATGAAACGTTTGTCAGTCATTCTGAATCAATTTGACAATATTTTAAACCCCATTGCGGCTATTTTGGGCAATGGTTTGTTTCAATATCATATCCATGCCTTATTCAGTTTAGGCAAATGGAAACAAACTTTTGGACACACTGTTTTCCAATGGTTTCAAGTTTTGGGCGAGTTTGAATCGTTGTCGAGTATCGCCAATTTTTCCTACAATCATCCCGATTTCATTTTTCCAACGCCTATAAACACAACACACAACACTCAAAACTCAAAACTTACTGAGGGGGGGCTCAAAATGAAAAATGTCGGTCATCCACTCATAGCCAGTGATAAACGTATTGGCAACGATATGGATTTTAATGACCCATCGTTTGTCGTTTTAACGGGCTCTAATATGTCGGGTAAAAGCACTTTTTTACGGACATTGGGTGTCAATTTGGTACTTGCCAAAATGGGTGCGCCTGTGTGTGCGGACGAATTTTCTTTTTATCCTTTCAACGTTTTTGTGAGTATGCGTGTGAGTGATTCTTTGCAAAACAGTGAGTCGTTTTTCTTTGCAGAATTGAAGCGTTTGAAGCGTATTATCTCCGAATTGGAGCAAAATCAAAAAACTTTTGTCATTTTGGATGAAATACTGAGGGGTACAAATTCCAATGATAAACGAGCGGGAACGATTGGTTTGATTAAAAACCTCATGGCGCACAAGGCAGTGGGCATCATCGCTACGCATGATTTGGTGATTGGTGATATGGAACTAGAATATCCTAATTACCTCAAAAACCTGTGTTTTGAAGTAGAAATTATTGATAATGACTTGCGTTTTGATTATAAACTACAAGAAGGTGTGGCACAAAAGATGAGTGCTGCGTTTTTGATGGAGAAAATGGGGATTATTAAATAATGTAAAAATGCCTAAGGAAAATATCTATTCTCGCTCGTTTCGCTTGCGGAAAGCCTATTGGACAGCGGCTGCTGTCATGTTCAGTTATACCCGTTTGTGGTTTTTAAAAAAGATATTTGGAAAGAAATGGTACAACAGGCGTATTGTGTCGCTACATATCCAGAACGCGGAACGGGTGCGCGATGCCATTTTGCAACTCAATGGGTTGTTCATAAAATTGGGTCAGATGTTGTCCATTTTGACCAATTTTTTGCCTGAAGCCTTTCAAAAACCTTTGGAGGCTTTGCAAGACCAAATTCCACCGCGTCCTTTTTCATTGGTGCGTGAACGAATACTGAGAGAGTTGGGCAAACCGATTGAAGAACTGTTTGCCTATTTTGATGAAAATGCGCTCGCTGCGGCTTCTATCGGTCAAGTACATCGAGCAAGATTGCACGATGGTACTGATGTTGTTGTCAAAGTGCAACATGCTGATATTGAAGAAGTTGCAAAAATAGATTTAGAAATCATTTTGCGATTGACGCGTATTTCTGCTTGGTTTTATGACATAAAAGGCATGGATTACCTTTATACGCAAGTGCGGAAAATGATTGGGGAGGAATTGGATTATGTGCGTGAAGCGACTTCAATGGAGCAAATTAGTATCAATATTGCGGAGGAAGGTATCACTGTGCCCTTAGTGCATCGGGCATATTCGACAGGAAAAGTGTTGACAACGACTTGGCATGATGGCGTAAAAATCTCAAATTTAGCGCAATTGGATGCTTGGGAATTGGATCGCAGAGACATTGCAAGCCGTATTTTAAAAGCCTATTGTCGCATGTTGTTCAAAGATGGTTTTTATCATGCTGACCCACATCCAGGTAATATTTTAGTTCAAAAAAATGGTTCGATTGTGCTGCTTGATTTTGGTGCGGTGGCAACTCTTAGCTCTGCTTTGCGTGAAGGGATTCCGCAACTGATTGAGGCGGCTGTTAGGAATGATACGGCTGCGATGATTGCGGCTTTGCACACAATGGGTTTTTTAGCGCAGAATAAAGATGCCGAAAAAATGGCGGAGAAAATGGTCAATGCCCTGCGTAATTTCCTTCAAAATGAAATCAAATTAGATGGTTTGAATTTTAAAAATATTGAAGTCGATCCATTTAACAACAGCCTTTTTAGTTTGATACAAGACATTGGTTTTAAAGGAATTACGGGTACAGTGCAAGTGCCAAAGGACTATGTTTTGCTCAATCGAATGGTAACGCTTTTGTTGGGTTTGTGTAATGCTTTAGACCCCAAATTTAATCCATTAGATGTTGTGCGTCCGTATGCTCAAAAGTTTTTAATGGGCGAAAAAGAAGGTATGGTGTCCTTTGTAAAAGGTTTATTACGCCGCAGTGTTGCAACATCGCTTGGCTTGCCCGATGAACTTCATCAAGTGTTGCAAAAAGCAAAAAAAGGCGAATTGGACATCAACAATCCAGACGTGATTTTAGGTGCGAAGTTGATGTATTCTGTGGGGCAACAATTAATTTTCACTTTATTGCTGTTGGCAACTGTCGCTTTGGGCTTTCTTTTTCATCGCCAAGGCGAGGGTCAATATATGCGTTTGACGCTGTGGGTGGGTGGCTTTTTTCTGTTTTTGTTGTTTCGGGCGATTAGGCGTGGTGGGAAGTATTTGTGAATAGGGTTTTTATAACAAATTACTGAGGGGTATGTAAAAATGAATATCCATTTTATATTCATAGAATTCGACACGACTTTATAACACATTATTTTTACATTATTCTTTTAGAAGAGTAATAACACTTTTCAATAAATGAGGACTAATCCGAAAGTTAGCTTCATTGATTAATCTTTCTAAATATGGCTTCTCCTTCATCTAATTCTAAAAGTAAAGCTGTCTTTAAGGTTCTGTCTTTTAAATCCATCATAGTAATCCATTCCGATTGCTCGATGATAATTTTTTGCTTGTCAATGACA
>JAYSQG010000181.1:0-5104 GCA_043721685.1 Saprospiraceae bacterium
TAATCATTCCAATTCAGCCCAAAATCCACATTCAGTTCCTTATCGTTGTACTGGTATTTGTTCTTCGCTTCAGGAAAAGAGCCAGAAAATCACTTGTCCAGAAGCGGTTTTGGCTTCTATGGTTACGTCGGTGGGGTTTTGGAATTGATAAGTCACATTGACTTGATTGCGGGTGGGGTTGGGTGATACGGTGAAGTTCTGTTTGCCAAAACCCTGACCATTTAACAAATCGGCATCCGTTGCCGTTTGTTCGCTTTGTGTTGTGGTCAATTCACTCGTAGTAAGTTGTCTTTCCAAGAGTGCATTTGTATTATCATTGGCAACAACACTTTGGTTAGGCGGTGGTGTTCTGGTTTTGATACCTGCTTTTGAAGGCAACAAAGCACTGATGTCTTTGCCAGTTTCTTTACCCACACAGAAAATAGGTATGCGGATACTGTCTTTATACAAGCCCTGTTTTGGCAAGTGGATATTACCATTTGAGTTGGCGTTGTGGATGAAAACAAAGGCTTTTGCACCCGCCCGTTGTGCTAATAGACAGGTTTGTGTCACATCACAGTCTTTGTTGAGTTCCATTAACACGATTTTGTCTTTGTAGTAGTCTCTATTCTGCACAAGTTGTGAAATATTATTGCACCGCTTTTCGTAGCTGCGACGGATACGCGAACGGGAACTGTCTGTCGTGGTAGTCGTCACTTGCACCGTATCGTAAGCCATGACCATATCTGTCAATATCTCCGTGGACGTTTGCGTACCGAAATCGGCGCGGGTTAAGGTGAAGCGCGCACCTGTATTGTAGATGCCGAGAAGGGTTGTGTCGGCTCTCGCATTGTTTTGTGCTTCACTTATTGTAGCTGTAAGCAATATAAGGACTGTGGTTATATATCTTATCATGTCTTTTGTTGTTTTGCTTTTGAGTAAATAGGCTGTTTCTTTCAATATTTCGAGGGTCAAAGACCCTATACATGAGTTTGGTCAAAAGAACCGAACTTAGCACCGCCGTTTTTTAGTTATAGTTTGTGTTAAAAATAACGAACACTGCTGCCCATCGGGGATAAAAATTATTGAACATCCGTTGCCAGCAAGTAACAAAACTCTCTGGGTAGTTAAAATACTCCCCCACTTTTTACTTTTACCTTAATTTTTCTCATTTTTTTATTCAGCTCTAATTCAAGGTACACGTGGCTAATTGGGTGAAAAAAAGCTAAGATGGTTTTTCTTCCCTCCTTGAAAACACAATTAACAATAATTTCATGTTTATTCATTTTTGTAGATAACTCATGTCGAATTTCAACTTTCCTATTATGCACATCATTTAAGGTGCAGCTATGAAAAAGATTGCTGGTATCAATGACCACAATTGTTTCATTGGGAAATTTATCAATAAGAAAATACTTATTAAAAAAATCGTTTTCAAGTGATTTTTGAAGCAAAATACAATCTAGTGTAATAGCTTGGCAATCAACTTCAAAAGATAAATGAATAGTCAATATTATAGAAAATAAAATTTTCATTATTTTATTTTTAAAATTATGAAAGAAATTTAGGCTCCTCGTGGTATTATTTTAGGTTGTAGCGTAGGTAACGGATTAACTACAGCCTGCTTAGGTCTATATTGTGCGGGAATTCGAGGGATGAGTTGCATCCACGTTTGGACTCGTTCCTTAGCTATCCATGCTTTCCACTCGTTTGCCCTTTTAATAGTACTTATACCTTCTGTATCAGCAAATTTCGCATTAAAGCCAAACTCTGTACCCCAAAATACATCATTATCAAAGGCATTACCGGCTTCTATATAGTCCATATTTTTATCTAACATCCCTTCTCCATCTAAGTAGTCTCCATAGTGAGTAGTTTCATGTAATATTGTTTTGTATATGGCTATTAATGCTGATTGACGCTCTTCATCACTGGCGTTTTCTAATTGATCAGCTAATCTTGTATTTATGATAATATCTTTTGTTTTAAATCGGTCATAAAACCCTTGAGGTTCTTTTCCAAATATCTTAGAATCGCCAGGTGTCTCACTAAGTCTAATTTTTGGACCTGAATCCCATTCTGTTATTTCATGAACCTTTGCTGCCGTCAAATTGCCTCCACTATGTTTTAAGAAACCTGCCATAATAGCTGGGCTATTTAAAATATCTTGTTGAATATTATTTTGTAAATAAGCAGTTAATTTTGGATATTTTATGTAATATTCGGCAGGCCATTTAAATAAGCCATTAATATCCATATAGCGAACTGGATTATTTTCTACATAAGCATAGGGGGATGAAGTGACGTAGGCACTTGAAAATCTATCAGCGCCACACCATCTCCCAATGGAGGGGTCATAATTTCTTGCACCATGGTCATTCCAATTCAGTCCAAAATCCACATTCAGTTCCTTTTCATTGTATTGGTATTTGTTCTTCGCTTCAGGAAAAGAGCCATTCCAGTTCCCTTCCATATTCAAACCAAACGGATAATAGTTATTGATTTGCGTAATGTCGTCTTGTGTAATCACGCCATCATTATAACCTGTATTGCCTACATTTGGGTCATTATAAGTCCATGTATTCCAATCAAAGTACGCATCTCCTCTGCTGATACCATCTGTAAATGTCACCCGTGCATTACCGAGATGGTCACGCAACACATATTCATGGTTGTAAGACACCGCACCTGTCGGCGCATATACTTGCCGTGTAACTGCCCCCTCAGTATGTGCGATGCGTTGCAGCACATAGTCTTTATATTCCACATTTCAATGAACTTTCTATACCCCTTAGTGTAACGATGTGTTTGAGAAAGACCTACATCAGGAATGCCGTACGTTTATCCATAGTTAACATTAAGCTATGAACTCAACTACCGAGTGGAACCTCCTATCAAGCAAAATAAATCATCGTATAGTTTTTTTATATAATTGACTTATATTGTTACCTTGCTCATCTTTCCAATGAACTATCATAGAATCCCTACTAATTTCCATGTCTAAACATGTTTGAGTTTTATTATAACATTTTAATATTTTACTATTAACTACTGTAAAATACACTCTTTCATAGTTACTTTTGTTACTATTAAACTCTTGAGTACATAGTAATTTATTTTTTAAATATTTAAATTCTTTAAAAACAGAATATTCTTTCTTAAAAGTATCTGTTTTTGATACTTTATAAGAAGTCTCCCAAACACCTTGTTCTAATTGTTTCTTTATAGAACGAAGTTGATTTTTATTATTTATATTGCAACTGCATAGAAAAATAATGAAAAATAATATTATGTATTTCATTGTATTGTATTTTTATTAATTGCGTGGTAAAGGAATTGTATAATTCTCATCTTTAGCTGCTTTGAGAAGCTTTCGTTGATACCACATTGGTAAATCTTTTGGTGTATCGTTTCCTGCATTATAATGAAGACGTATATATCTATCACCTTCAACCTTATATGCAGCTCTTTCTGCTGCCGACGTACTGGAATATTTTGCTCCAGTAACAATATCTACAACATGTTTTGCTTCGTGAATTAAGTTTTGTCTTAATACAAAAACATTGATTAAGCCTGCTGCCCCACCATATTCCAAACGAGCTGTTGGTCTTCCTGTCTGCGAATTTTTACCTTCTTCATAAGCTCTCGCAAACACAGATTTCCTAATTTCAGGATCTTCTATCTCACTTATTTTACTAATATTTCCTCTGCCTAAGCCAATTGCGTTCAATTGACTTTCAATGTATTTTACTTTTTGGTTATCAGTAATACCAGGCATCCAATCTCCTTTTTCTTGACTGTATTCTTCAACTGATGCAGACGAAATTTGTGTTAAACCATCTCCAAATCTTGCTTTTACGGCATCTAAATCTTTAAATGTTTCAGAATTCGCTTTAAATTGAGCATCATCAACTACATAGGTATTGCCATCCACTTTGCCATCATCATAAATAACTTGACCATCAGCAAGATTCACAACTTTTGTTTTTCCCTCTCTTCCATCAGGATCAACAAAAATCATCGGATTGTTAAATACATAATTATAAGGTGAATGATGAGGCATTTTTTCACTCAAAGGGTCAACACTCCACCACCGCCCATCACTCGCATCATAAAACCGCGCCCCATAGTCATTCCAATTCAGCCCAAAATCCACATTCAGTTCCTTCTCATTATATTGGTACTTATTCTTCGCTTCAGGGAAAGAGCCATTCCAATTCCCCTCCATATTCAAACCAAACGGATAATAGTGATTGATTTGCGTAATATCATCTTGTGTAATCACACCATCGTTATAACCTGTATTGCCTACATTTGGGTCATTATAAGTCCATGTATTCCAATCAAAGTACGCATCGCCTCTACTAACACCATCAGTAAAAGTAACACGAGCATTACCTAAGTGGTCACGCAATACATATTCGTGGTTGTAAGATACCGCACCTGTGGGCGCATATACTTGTCTTGTAACTGCCCCCTCAGTATGTGGTATCCTTTGCAGCACATTGTCTTTGTATTCCACACCATTCACATAATCATAAATAACAGGCAGTACACCACTCGTTTTACTCTTCACTATTTTCCGCAATTTTGCACCTGACGCATCATACACAAATTCGATTGTGCCACCAATAAAGGCGTTTTGGGGGTCATCAATACGGATATACATCGGTAAATTCAGATAATTGTATCTGATTTCAGAAATACCTTTGTGTCTGTCGTAAGTCAAATTGCCATTTTTATCATACGCATAATCCACATCGCTTGCAGATGTTCTTGTATTGGCATATTTAAATCCTCTATTGTCCACACTGTTATCCGTTATCCGCAATAATTGGTTGCTTTGATTGACTTGTCCACTTGAAGGTTGGTCATAGCTGTATGCCAAGCTATCTATCAAGCCATAAGTGGCAGCCGTATAGCCGTTTGATGTCCACGAACCACTTTTTAAACCATTGCGTTGCAAACCTACAATATTGCCCCGCACATCATACTGCACATTTTCCTTAAATTTATTGTCTGTCGAGAAATGGGAAAATGCTTGATTGTTTGAATACGTTTCCGAGATGTCAAAATACGTGGATTCGGTCAATCTGTCGAGGTCGTCGTATTTGAATCCATACGC
>JAYSQG010000182.1:0-2707 GCA_043721685.1 Saprospiraceae bacterium
AGACGAAAAGTTACCCCCTCAGTATTTTCGTTAACGGAGATGAAAATTCGAAAAAATCCAATCAAATTTATACATTTGGAACTCATTGGAATTTTGAAATCTTGAATTTTAGGATTTTAACGACATGCCGAAGTGGCGAAACTGGTAAACGTGCACGTCTCAGAAGCGTGTGCCGCAAGGCTTGGGAGTTCGAGTCTCCTCTTCGGTACTTAGTTGAAAATCAATGAATTATGAATTGAATATTTTTAATGCTTATTTCGTTGGTGTAAACATAGTGTAAACATAGTGTAAACACTTACTCGGAAAATGTAACAAAAAAGCCCGTTGACTCATCAGAATCAACGGGCTTTTTGTTGCATTACCACTATTTATATCGTTCCATTTGGTCGGTATGAAAATGGATAGGCAGCTAATTCAGAAGGTATTTCCTGTTTGGGTTGTTCGCTATTGTTCTGTTTGTTTTTATTTTTGATTATAAAAAAAACGATTAATGCAAAAATTAACAAGACTGGTATCCACCAATACTTTTCTAACCAACTGACTAATGCTGAACTTATACCTTCGTCAATTCCTGTATGGACGATGGGTATAAATGCCTGTACTAATTCGATTTCCATTACTTTCCTTTGGTTTTAAATGATGAAACAATAAGATTGAGGATTTCAAACTTGTCCTTTAGTACAATTCGTTCATTGTTAGAGGTAGTAATTTCTTTTCCTATTAGGTCAACCAATGGCTCAACCATATCCTCATATCGCTTGATTTGGTTTTGCAGTTGCCGAACTTGTTGTTGCAGCTTGAGTTTTTCGCTATTGAGCGTTTCCACATCGTTATCCATTGATTCGCTTTTGGCGATGGCTACATAGATGTAATCTGTAATGTTAATACCCAATTTTTTAACCCTTTCGGTCAACTGCATTTTCATCATGGGTGAAACTCTAACATTGAGGTTCATACTTCGTGATTCTAAAAAATCTGTCATTGTGTTTTTGTTTTGTGAAAAAAAATAATTTTAGTGTGTTTCAATGCGTTTCAACCAACTACGAAATACATCTTGCTTCACACCGTATAAATTAACTTTATCAACACAAATATTATCAGTGAGAATCGTGTTCTCTTTTGTAATTAGTTTCTCGCAATATCCCTCCAAACACCACTGATACCGTCATAAACCAAAGTCACAGCGCCCCCATTGACAACAAGGGTGTAGTTTACATTGCCTTTCAATGAAAAACGATTCGCTGCAAGGGAACTGGCACTCGCATTGGTGAGCGTAATAGCATTTGTTGCCCCAATATTGATAAGGGTAATTTGACGACCATCTGTTGCCGCAACTATGCCTGTGATATTAATGACTGCTGAAGCTGAAATACGAAATACGGATAAACCCGTCGCTACCAAAGCTAAGTTATTTTGAGATGCACCATAAGCTGCTGGTGAAGACATTCCATGTGTTGTCGTAACACCATCATTAGCAAAAGACATAACGCCTGCCGTAGTTGATGTCATGACTTGTCCGTCAACTGTTGGTACAGCAGCTGGCAATGTATAAGTAATATCCGCCGCTTGTGCCTGCGCTTTGAATGCTGTGTAGTTTGACCCATTCGCAACTGCTTCAGCTATGCGCAGCTCTCCTGCGGTGCCTGTACCACTAACTAATGAATTACTAATAAGCAAATTACCATTATGAACCTCTAATTTCTGGGTCGGAGCAGTTGTCCCAATACCAACATAGCCATTTTCATCAATTACCATTCGCTCTGTATTGCTGGTCGAAATCAATAAGTTCGTCAAATTTGTCGTGCCATTCCCTTTATACAATGCTGAAAGATGCGTACCACTGCTATAAGAAAACGCGCCACTCAAATAAGGGTCAAATGCTAATCGCCCCAATGTATCACCCGCCACAGCAGTCGAAGGTGCAGCTTGAGTACCTCTTGCCCGTCGCAGATAAATCGTAGAGCCTGTCGTACCTGACGAGTAATCATCAAATACATAATCATTCCCCGAATCCCAACCATTGGGATTTATGGCGTGTATTCTTGATACAGGATTGGTGCTGCCAAGGGCAAAGTAACCATCACCTGTCAATCTGGCTTTCTCTGTATTATTGGTTCTAAACACCAAATCTATATAATCTGTTGTTCCTAAAAAGTTGGTAGCGGGTGCAGTCCCACTGTTACCCGTCAAGCCCCAACTACTTGCCGCGTCATTCGTACCTGTCACAACCCATTTAGTCAATGTACTATTATAAATCAAGGTTGCTACGCCATTGGCTGTTAGATTAATGGTCGAACCACCCGTATTGATTTGATTGGCGGAACTTGAAGTCACTTGATGCGATAACGACATCGTTTGTGCCGTCGCATTGATGATGGTCAATACCCGTCCGTCATTGCCATTGCCGAAGCCTGTGATACTAAAAGCGGCAGTGGGTCCCGTGATTCGGTAAAGAGTATAGTCCGCTAAGGCGATATTGCTGTTAACCCCATTCGCTAAGGTCAAGGCAGTGCCTTCGCGGAAAGAAGCTGCGCCGTTCACATCTAAAGTGGTGTTCGGTGAAGTCCCTGCGGTCAATCTAACACCCATTGCGCCTGTTGCGCTTTGAGCATGGAGGCAGGTATAAAAGGTTAATGAAACGAGGATAGTAGTTAGATTTCTCTTCATCTTTTAAAACGTTAAATGGTCTGAGTAAACTTAGATAAAT
>JAYSQG010000183.1:0-1728 GCA_043721685.1 Saprospiraceae bacterium
ATTATTTTAAAAAACCCTGCAAAGTGTTTGCGGCACTAAACAGGGAATTATTCACAGGGCAAAGCCCTATAAAGTCATTACAAAAGTATGGAAAGTAAATTTGAATTTCAGAATGAAAGTCAGTTTGAAAATGCCTATGAAAATTTGATTATTCAAACCGATTTTAAACGCCTTGCGGATAAATTCACCGTAAAGCCTTTTTACTTCAAGTACAAGCCATTAAAAAAAATGTTAAGTGGTTTTACTTGGTTTATCCAACTGGTTACAATTGCCGTTTCTTTTATGGCAATTTTTGCGCTTTTAGTGCCTATGATGCCCTACTCTATCGCCTGTATTTTTGCAGGGATAGCATTAATTGGAATTGAGTTTTTAAAACGAATGACGGTTAAACCGTCCGTTAAAGACTTTTTGCAATTTAAAAAAGTTCCTGTTTTTCCTTTAGCCATTGCTTTGTCAATGTTGGGTATTTCATTGTGGCTAACATGGAATGGTACACATGACACCGTTTTTACTTTGACCGCGAAACCACAGCTTTTAAATGTGGACAGTTTGACGGGCTATGAAAAACAACGGATTTCAGAATTATCAGCACAATTAAAAGACATTAAAAAAACGCAAAGTTGGAAGGGCGTTTTGACACAAAAAGGACAAGGCTCATATAATCGTGTAACAGCACAAATTGAAAAGCTACAAAACAAGTTAGATTCAAAAGAAACCGACTTAACAACCAAAAACGAGCGCACCGAAACCGAACATTTGAGCCAAACGACAATGAGGGCGACACATTTTAAGTATCTTACTTTGTGCCTTGACCTGCTTTTATTCGCATTGTTGGCATGGCTTGAGTATTACGATTTTAGAAGCCTTACCGAGTTTGCCACGCTCAAAATCTTGTCTGATGCAACGCAAAGCGTTGTGAATCACGAAGAAAATATAACGCAATCCGTTGTGAGCAACCCACCACAACAGCGAGAAACAACGCAAAGCGTTGTTGATAACGCATTGCGTAATAACGCAGGGCGTACCGTTGTGAAGGGCTTTTTAAGGAATGACACAACGCAACCCGTTGTTAAAAAGCCCAAAATAATAAATGGTGAAATTCTGATTATCAAACGGGCTTGTGAACATTGCGGAGAAACTTTTGAAAGGAAAACCACCTTCCAAAGATTTTGTAGTGAAAAATGCAGAATACAAGCATGGGAAAATAAGACAGGGAAAAAAGTTAGAAAAGCGAAAGTACCAAAATAGTAAAGGTGTATTTAAGTGATATTTATATGATTTAAAAGTGTATTTAAGTGATATAAACGCAACTTTTTAATTTAAAAACCGCCTATAAAATGAAATACCCCTTAAAAAAAATACTTTTTCGTGTAGTTTTGTGATAGTTTAGTGCTTAAAATACACTTTTTCATCACATAAATACATTATGATTATAGCAGTTACAAATTTAAAGGGTGGGGTAGGCAAAACCACAATTACAACGAATTTAGCCGTAATGTTTGCGCATCATGGTAAAAGCGTTTGCATCATAGACACCGATAAAGAACAAACCTCATCTATTCGCTGGGGAGAGCAAAGAGACGATGATAAACCCCATGTTGCCGTTGTATCTGTTGGAGTTGAAAAACTGATAAGGGAAGCCGAACAATTATCTAAAAAATACGACATTGTATTATTAGACGGTTCGCCAAATGCAAGCGAGTTAGCAATCACAACTATAATGAGTGC
>JAYSQG010000184.1:0-1792 GCA_043721685.1 Saprospiraceae bacterium
CCGATATTAATGTTTCTGCCAAATATAATGTCGTTTCCAAAGGCGATCAAACAGCAGTTGCTAAAGCCTCTTTTTTTGTGCAAAACGGTGTGCCTTACAAGAACAGCGCAGGCAATATCGAGCGTTTAAGCCCTTTGTTTGACATCAATATAGGTGGCGAATTGTGGTTCTCCAAAAACATCGGTGCTTTTGTAGACATCAACAACTTGTTGAATCTTAAAAGAGAACGCTGGCAAAACTATCGTAATTTAGGATTAAATATTTTAGGCGGTTTCACAGCCCGTTTCTAATAATAGACAATGGGCAAAAGGTAAAGGGCAAATTTCCATAACGGATAATTTGCCCTTTGCTTTTTATGATTTTTTTATTCAAATAAACCCTAATTCCCATTCTAAAAAAATAACTTCGCACCTTGAAAGGATTTTCACGTTTACATTTTTCACTTTTCACTTTTCACATTCTGCATGCTTTATTCCTTATTTGAATGGTTAGACGCCCAGTATCACTTTCCAGGTGCGGGTTTGATGCGCTACGTTTCGTTTCGAGCGGCAGCGGCTATTGTGTTATCATTGACGATAGCCTTGGTTTTTGGTAGATACATCGTGCGCTTTTTGAGTCAATTACAAATTGGTGAAACAGTGCGCGATTTAGGTCTTGAAGGTCAAAAACAAAAACAAGGCACGCCAACGATGGGTGGCATTATCATCATTTTAGCCATCATCATACCGACGTTGTTGTTCTGTAAGTTAGACAATATCTATGTCTTAATCATGCTTTTAGCCACGTCTTGGATGGGTGTTGTCGGTTTTATGGACGATTATATCAAGGTTTTCAAGAAAAACAAGAAAGGTTTGCCTGGTATTTTTAAAGTCGTAGGGCAAGTCTCTTTGGGTCTGATGATTGCGCTCATCATGCTCAAAAGCGATGATATTGTCGTCAGAATGGATAAAAAAACGGCAGAACTTAATAACTACACCATCACCAAAACCGTCTATGCTTCCGACCCCAAACGAGGCGGGCAACTTCGTGAAATGGTCTATGTCAAAGCCCCTTTGACCAATGTGCCCTTTTATAAAAACAATGAATTGGATTACTCGAAGTTCTTGAAACCCCTTATTGGTGAAGAAGCGAGTAGAAGTTTGACAACCATCATCTTTATTATCATGGTCATAGTCGTTGTTACGGCGGTCTCAAATGGGGCAAACTTAACGGACGGTATTGATGGTTTGGCAGCAGGCACTTCCGCTATTATTGGTGCTACACTTGCCATATTAGCTTATGCCACTGGTAATGCCATATTTGCTGATTATTTGAACATTTTATACATTCCCAATACATCGGAATTGGTGATTTTTGCCGCCTGTTTTTTTGCCGCCTGTATTGGTTTTGTTTGGTACAACACCTTTCCTGCACAAGTTTTCATGGGCGATACAGGCTCTTTGACTTTGGGTAGTATCATCGCAGTCTTTGCTATCTTAATACGTAAAGAGTTGCTCATTCCGATTTTATGTGGTATTTTCTTCGCAGAGACCCTCTCAGTAATGATACAAGTCAGTTACTTCAAATACACCAAAAAGCGATACGGTGAGGGTAGACGTGTTTTCCTAATGTCCCCTTTGCACCACCATTTTCAGAAAAAAGGTATGCCCGAACCTCGATTGGTTGCGCGTTTCTGGATTGTCGGTATTCTCTTAGCCGTTTTGACAATCATAACACTGAAAATTAGATAAAAGGCAAGGTGCAAAAAGCAAAGGGCAAATTTCCAAAAACGGAAAATTTGCCCTTTGCTTTT
>JAYSQG010000185.1:0-13201 GCA_043721685.1 Saprospiraceae bacterium
AGTTGCATTTTTGAATAACGTGCGCTCTGCTTTTGGCAAATCCTTTTTTCCGAAGGCAATAAATGGATAAATAACTTCGCCAACGGCTTTATTTGCTGCCGATACTGAGGGGTCTGCTTTTTTCTCATCGTCGGTATTTCCAGCCGATGCGCCTTTTGCCTCAGCTTTCCAACTCACCCAAGTACCGTCTATGAGTTGACCATGACCAGAAATATTACCGTTTTCGATAACACCTGTCAATCTAACCAACCCTTTTTCGCCTGTTGGCGTAAACATCAAACTGACCGTATTTTTGACATTTGTCATTTCTACTTTGGCTTTGGTCGTATCACCCGATTTTGAAACGGTATTGTCACCTTTTGCACCTATAATAAGATTATAATTTTGGTCGCCAATGCTTAGGTTATAGCTACCTTTTAACTCTGTTTTGTCCAATTCAGTCAAGACATAAGGTTTGCCTTGCACCCAGTTATTTAGGATTTTAGCATCTTTTGCAAAGATATTTTTATCAGAAATGAAAAAATTGGCGATTTTACCTTTGTCTAAACTGCCTAAATCCGATTCCAAACCAAACCATTTAGCAGGTGTCGCCGTCAATGCTTTCAGAGCATCCCCCTCAGTAAGTCCAGCTTCAATGGCTTTTTGTATTTGTTTCAAAAAGTCGGCTTTGTTCTTCAAACCTGTTGCTGTAAATCCAAATTCAATGCCTGCGGCAGCGACTCTCGATGGGTTTGTTGGAGCCAATTCCCAATGTTTCAGGTCAGTCAGTGACACTTGAAGTGCATCAACGGGGTCTTCTACGTCAAATGGATCTGGAAAATTCACTGGTAAAATCAAAGGGCTATTAGTTGTCTTGATTTCAGTAAGGCGTTGATAATCGTCGCCACTTCCTTTTATAATGAATCTTTTGCCAAATTCAAAACCAATTTTAGCAGCACGCAGCGCTTCTAACTTGTCGCCGACATCAAAAACTTGTGGTATATTTTGCAAGGCATTCCATGCCTGAAGCGAGATATTTTTTTCTTCTTTTGAACCGCCAGCGGCATACCACTGTCCGTCCAAATATGTTTGGCGAATCAAGGCAATGCAACCCATCAGTGAAGTTGGATAGAGTTGCGTCGAAGTGCCTTTTGAAAACGACAAGACGTTGGCAGCAAAAGGTTTTATCAAAACATTATGCGCTCGTTCATTGCCTAAAGTAACGACTGCTGCCGAGCCGCGACTAATGCCATCTTGTTGGTTTGTGACAACTGAGCCAAAACCTACACCTCTAAGTATTTCTGCGTCTTTTTCGTTTGGATTAAAAGCCTCGTGCGCGTTGAACTCCGTATTAAATGCTTCATTCCACGAATAAGCCCCTTTTTTGTTGGAGATAAACTGTTCGGCACCACGTCCACCACCACGTCCACCTTGAGCACTTGCTGCGGCCATTTCGGGCATACCATAATTGCCGAAAGCTTCGATAAATGAAGGATAAATGAATTTCTTTTTGACATCAATCACCACCGCGTCTTTGGGTATAGTAATGTTTGCACCCACGGCTTCAATGCGGCCGTCACGGATAAGGAGAGTAGCATTTTCAATTTTTTCGTTCCAAGATTTTACAATCGTCGCATTTGTGAAGGCAAATAAGCCTTCTCGTTCATCGAAAACACCGTTTTGTGGGAAAGTTTTCTGCGCCATACTGAGGGGGGGCAAAACGATTGCCGCCAAGAGTACAGCCATAAAAAGTTTTATAATTGATCTCATTTATGTATTGATTTTAAGATGAAATTTAAGCGCGTAATTTTAAACATAAAAATCGCTTAATTACCAAAGTCGTTTTATTTTTCGTCGAAAATGCACATTTTACTGCTTTTTGAATCACTTCAAAGACAAAAAATAGGACTTTTATGAACGTTAAGTCGTCCAAAACCCTTTTCGGTGTTGCCCATTTTTCGATATTCAAAATTCGTTAATCGATATTCTATATTTATTAAAATCCTAATATCCAATTCAAAATCAGCACGCCAATTAACCCAACAATACCGACTATTGTTTCCATAATTGTCCACGTTTTGAAGGTATCTTTTAGGCTCAAACCAAAATATTCTTTGAACATCCAAAAACCTGTATCATTGACATGACTACACATCAAACTGCCTGCACCAACGCTCAAAACCATGAGTTCTGGCGAAATTGTCGCAGCTACTGAGGGGTCGCTTAGAAGCGGTTGAACAATGCCCGCTGCCGTCAATCCTGCCACCGTTGCCGAGCCAATTGTTATACGAATGACCGTTGCAACAAGCCAACCTAAAAACAACGGCGACAGGGATAAGTCTTTGAAAACCAATGCTATATCACCACCAATACCACTGTCTTGCAACACTTGTTTGAAGGCGCCACCAGCACCTACGATTAATAAAATCATAGTTGTAGCGGTTAATGAAGCGGTGGTTTTTTCAGTAATATCTGCCATTTTTTGCCCACGCAAAATGCCGAGAAATACAACAGCTAATCCAAAAGAAATAATCATGGAGGTAGAGGCATCGCCTACAAATTTTAATATTTGAAGGGTAATACTCTCTTTTGGTAAAAAGAAATCGGCAAATGTTCCTGCTGCCATGAGCAAAACTGGCGACAAGGCGATGCCTAAACTGAGAAGGAAGGAAGGCAATTCATTTTCGGGCAAATTTTTAATTTCGACCAATCCCTTAGGCGGATTAGCGACTATTTTTTTCGCAAATTCAGGGAAAATGATACCCGATATCACGATGGCAATCAAAGCGATGGGAATGCCATAAACCAATGTTTTGCCCAAATCAGCCTTGAATAATATCGCAATAGCTGTTGGTCCAGGGTGCGGCGGCAAAAAACCATGTGTCACGGACAAGCCCGATGCCATTGCAAGTCCTAAATAGACCAACGGCAAACCCGTTGCAGCGGCTACAGAAAATACAAGGGGTATAAGTATGACAAAACCCGCATTGTAAAACATGGCTAAACCCACAGTAAAACTGGTAATAGCCAATGCCCATTTTGCGCGTTGTGCCCCAAAAATGCGGATGAGGCTGCTTGAAATTTGCTGCGCTGCACCTGATTCAGCAAGCAAACTGCCGAGCATAACACCAAAACCAATGATTAAAACAAGACCGCCTAATGTTGAACCTATTCCTTTTTGAACAGATTCTACGATTTTTTCAAAAGGCATTCCTTTCAAAACGCCTACTAAAAAAGCTGTGATTGTCAAAGCGACAAAGGCGTTGAGGCGTACAACGGCGATGAGAAGCAGTAAAAAGGCAATGCTGCCGACAAGTAGAAGTATTGACATGGTTATTTCGTTTTTATTTTGTCTCAAAGAAAACGAAAAAAAACCAAAGTGCAAATACAAAAAAAACCTTTCGTACAGATGCACGAAAGGTTTGTAATCCTAAATTATAATATGTTACTTCGTTAATGAAGAAAAAATCAAAAAAATCGGGAGACTTGTGGAGCAGCTCTACCCCCCGATGAACTGCTCCGGTCTCCCTTATTAGAACCGCATTTGGTTCTACATCTTATTTATTTTAAATATTTTATATTTAAAATTATAATAATTATCTTTCTAAAATCATGCCACATTTGCTAAAGGCGTTTCTAATCTAATTTTTTTTTCGGTTAAACTTTTAAGCCTTACGCCAACTTTTAAACTTTGATGAATTTGGTCAAATGCCGTTTTATATATTTTATAATTATCATATTCACCATGTAGCACTAAATCGCTTTCTGTTTGTATCAAAATTTGAAAATGTAGCTGATTCGCATTGTAAAAAAATTTTGTTAATAAACTTCTCGCTTCTTGAATTTTCATTTTAATTGTTACTTTTTATTGTGGAGATTGTATTCTATTTGGCTTCTATGAGCAATAATACTGCCATATTCTCTCTTTTTGAACTCAAAAATTATTACTTTTGTGACGGGCGTTTAACCCCTCATTCTTCCTATGTGGCATGTATAAGTATTTGATTTACAAAGTGAGAAGTTGAATGTAGTTTGAATAATTTTGAAAAAGTGGGCTTTTTTTTCGGAAAATGCCTAATTAGAATTAAGGTTCTTAAATAGTTCTGTTATTTATTTCATTTGTAAAAAACACATTGTCAATGCCTTTTCAGCGTACTTTTCAAGTTGGCGGCAAACCCAACAATCCATTTGGTTCGATTCTTTCGCTGCTGATTATTATCGGCATTTTTGTTTTATTATTTTTTATGGTGTCAGGTTTTATCAAACTCCTATATCTCGTTGCACCCGTGTTGCTCATTGCCACGCTGCTCATTAACTATCGCCTTGTTGCCGACTATGTTCTCGGCGTTTTTGAAACATTCCAAACCGATATTCTGATGGGTATCGTCAAAGTGTTGTTTTCGATTTTTTGTTATCCTTTTGTCATCGGTTGGTTATTTGCAAAAGCGATGTTTTATAGGAAAGTGACAAAATTGCAAAAAGATTTAGAGCAACAAATGGGCACATTGAATGAAACACACCAAAATACACAATTCACTGATTATCAAGAAATTAGCTCTGATTTAAATACTGATGAAACTTCTGAAAAAGCACCTGAAAAAGCACCTGAAAAACCGATTATTATCGAGTTACCGAAACCCGAAGACCCGCTAAGAGACGATTTTGACCAACTTTTCAAATAATTATTTTTAGCGTTTAGAAGTTCTAAAAACTAAAAAATCAACAACGCCTTTGTGTTTTATACGCTCTATTGGGCAGCTTCACTGCTCTTAACCTGCTTTTATATTGCCTTCATTGTTTTGTATGCAAAATGTTGGAAAAGACTCTCTTTTTTCCAATCCACTGAGGGGTATCTGCCGCAAACCAATATTTCTGTTCTCATACCTGCACGCAACGAACAGAACAACATCAAAGATTGCCTAAATGCAATTGTCGCAGGCAATTATCCACAAACACTTTTTGAAATTATTGTCATTGACGACCATTCCGACGATAAGACCCCTCAGTATGTCCTCGATTTTGCAGCAACACATCACAATATTCGTCTCATCGAATTGAAAAACTATGTGAAACTGTCTGAAAATCAACCTTTTAAAAAACGTGCTATCGAAGCCGCTATTGGCGAAGCCAAAGGAGAACTGATCGTTACAACAGATGCAGATTGCCTTGCACAACCCAAGTGGCTCAACTTGATTGCTGAATATTATGAAAAAACAGGCAAACGGTTCATCGCTGCGCCCGTCAATTTCCATGAAGAAAAAACCTATTTCGAACGTTTTCAATCCCTCGATTATATCGGCATGATGGGCGTAACTGGGGCAGGCGTAGAAGGCAAATTCACAAATATGTGCAATGGAGCGAATTTGGCTTATCAGAAAGATTTGTTTTATGAAGTCGGTGGATTCAAAGGTATTGACCACGTAGCCAGTGGCGATGATATGTTGTTGATGCAAAAAATCGCTCGTTTTTACCCGGATGCGCTTGGCTTTTTGAAAAATCCAGAAGCCACTGTCTATACGAAAGCAAAAGCTACCGTTGCCGATTTTCTAAGTCAACGCCTCCGTTGGGCATCAAAATCGTCGAGTTATACCGAGTTTTTTACGGTCTTTCAGTTAGCAACCGTTTTTGTTTTTTGTTGGAATATTTTTATAAGTCTTTGTCTATCAATATTTTACGACGCATCATTCATCGCTATTTTTGTTCTACAATTAGCCATAAAAACAATAGCCGACTATTTTTTCCTCAACATGATGTCTCGTTTTTTCAATCGCACCGATTTGATGCGCCCTTTTTTGACCCCTCAGTATATTCACATATTATACATCATCATTGTCGGTTCACTTGCCAATTTTAAAAAAACATACACATGGAAAGGACGGAAAGTTAGATGATAATTGAATGGTGAATAATTCACCATTAATACAACGTTTTGTCCTGCTTGCTTTGCCATTCTTTAAAAGCTGCCAAACCCTCTTCACGTAAAAGCGGCTGAATTGGAATATGCCTTTCCGACATCGGTTTTGTAAATTCACCATATAAAAAATCATCATCAAAATCAATGGCAGCGGCATCTTCGCGGGTGCAAGCATACACAATGCGGTCAGGTCGCGCCCAATAAATCGCACCGAGACACATCGGACAAGGCTCGCAAGACGTATAAACCACACATCCTTCCAACTGAAAATGCTGAATATTGTGGCAAGCATCGCGTATAGCCGTCACTTCGGCATGGGCAGTTGGGTCATTATTCATCAAAACACGGTTGTTCCCACGTCCTATTATCTCACCGTTTTTCACAATAACACAGCCGAAAGGACCGCCTTCCCCTTTTCTCATGCCCTCAAAAGATTGCGCAATGGCTTCGCGCATAAAGATTTTATCTTGTTCTGTCATCTTATAGTATCTAAATGTGTCTTGTTATAAAAACAAAATTTTCACAAACATAAAAATAAATTTAATAATTTTCCCAATAGACTAAAAAAGGAAAGGGCATGATATCATATCTGAAACCCCTTTATTTTGATACCCCCCTCCCCGATAGAATCGGGATTTCGTTCCTCAACAGTATTTTATATAAAAAAGCTGCTTCTTGAGACTAAAAATCTAATTTGTCATAGAAGAAATTGTTCCACATTTGTATCTTCAAACTTAATTTTATTCTAATAAAAGTCAATACGCAACGTATTGTCTAATACGAACGTGAAGATACCAGTGATTAATTTATCAAATATTTAATAGAATGAAAAGAAAAGATTTCCTCCGAGGCATTGGTTTAGCAGGTGTTGGAACGGTGTTAGCTCCTCAACAAGCCCTTGCCAATGCACAAAAATCTGCCGGCGGTCCTTTGGCTTGTACACTCATTCCATCTGAAACCGAAGGACCTTTTCCTTTGGATTTGACTGAAAATGCTACTTTTTTCCGCAAAGCGGTAAACGAAACCAAGACTGGAACGCCGTTGAACGTCAAACTTAAAATCATTGGCTCAACGAATTGCCTACCCATGAAAAACGTGCGTGTCAATATTTGGCATTGCGACAAAGACGGCGTGTATTCGGGTTACAGTAACAGCATGAATGCAGGTACAATTGGTTCAACCTATTGTCGGGGCTATCAATTTACAGATGCCAACGGTATCGCCGAAATGACCACCATTTTTCCAGGTTGGTACAATGGTCGCATTTGTCACATTCATTTCAAAGTGACTGTCAGCACGGCTTATGGAGCTGTTTCTCAATTAACCTTTCCGATAGCCGCCAAAAATGCACTGTATGCGGCAAGTCCCGCGCTATATCCCAAAGGAAATGACCCTTCGACCTTTGCTGGAGACAATGTTTTCTCAGATGGTGTTGCTTTTCAGACCGCGACGCTTACGCAAAATGCGTCGGGTGGCTATGATACTTATTTGGAAGTAACGGTCAACGGAACAGGTACAACGGGTGTCGGACATCTTGAAAAAGAAAACGCCAAGCAGTTCAAAATGGGTCAAAATTTTCCAAATCCATTTGGTAATCAAACAGTTATACCTTTTGAATTAATTAAAAGTGGAGACGTGAAAATTGACTTATACGACCTAAACGGACGCAATGTCGCAACGATTCTGAATAAACAGATGGACATTGGCACTCATCAATGCTCTGTGAATTTTGAAAAATTAGGGCTTGCTGTCGCTAATTATGCTTATCAAATCGAAGTTAAAAACGATGATGCCATCTTTAAAGATGTCAAGATGATGACCGCCGCTTGATAGTTTTTGACAAAAAACTAAATTAAGGTTGGAAATCACGTTCGGGGAACTTCAAAAATTCCCCTGACGTAAATACTGAGACAGCCTCAATTTAGCTCTTTTTTATCCGCGCCTTTCCTTCATCTGTCATCGCAAACGAGCGTGTCATTGTTTTGATAAACCCCACGCGTCGAAAACGCAAAGCAGACCAATCATCGTCAATAGCTACTTGTCGAACAGGTTCAAAACCCAATTCACCTAACTTTGTCCAACCATTGTCGCGGTTAAAATCGCATTTATACCGCTTCGAAGTGCCTTTCGGATAGGCAATCCAAATCGTGGTATCCCCCTCAGTATTTTGGGCAATAATGTCAGCGGCTATGTTCACTTCTTCTTGTTTTGAAGCAAAAACAAGGATGAAATCAGCATTTTTTACCTTTTCAGAAAGGGTTTCAACATTGACTAACAAAGCAAATGAAGCCGCTAAATCGTCTAAATCAGCAGGCAAATTGAGCAAAATGACCTGTTTGTGGTCTTTAAAATTCATTTTTTTTAATAAAGGAGTCATTTTCTTTTTATTTAAAAATTAAACTTAACAATACGCCCGCCATTACCCACAAGTACCCCCTCAGTATCTGAAGCAAAAACGTCATGAAAATCCACATTTGGCAAGCCGTCAACTACTTGCCACGATGCACCACTATCAACAGTCCGCCACAAAATGCCGCCTTCTCCACAAATCCACCCCCTCAGTATATCGCTGAAAAAAACGGCTCGAAAGCGCGGATTACCTATGTTTTTACTCTTTTTCAAGTAAAACCAAGACGCACCGCTGTTCGTTGTTTTCAAAATACCGCCATTTTCTCCGACAATAAAACCTACTTTTTCAGAAGGAAAACAAATCGATTGGAAATAATCGTCGGTCAAATCAGCCTGTACTTTCCATGTCTTACCTACATCAACCGACCGCAAAACCAAGCCATAACCGACCACATGAGCCGTCAAACTATCGGAAAAACAGACCGATTCTAAGGCTTGTGGAAACGTATCAAGTTGCAATCGTTTACCTGTTTTGACATCAAAGCGCACCAATTTCCCATTTTGCCAAGCCTGCCCAGCGACCATAATGCCCGTTTGACCACGTACAGCGACATCTCGAAACCACGCATCATAAGGCTCACCGACCCAACGAAAGGACGTATCGTTTTTTGTAAATTCAAACACATGACCACTGTTGCCGATTATCCACGTTTTGCCCCCCTCAGTACCTAAGCCGTAAAAGCCTTTATTCAACAAACTATCTGCTTGCCAAGTTGCCCCACCGTTGTGTGTCCGCAAAACAAAACCACTTGTCCACGTGCTGCCGCCACATATTATACCGTTTTGGGCATCGTCGAAATGAACGGCACGTAGGTCAAAAGTGACGTTGCTTGTTTGCTCTTGCCATGTGAGTTGTATTTTTTCTTTGCCGCAAGCGGAAAGAAAGATAATGAGTAGAGTGATGAAATGCGTGATTTTTTTCATTAAAAAACACTTTTTTGCAAAAAAAACAAAACATCAGCTAACTACACCTTTTTAAGGTATTAACTTCGCCCCTCAAATACAATAAATATGAATTTTGACATAAAAAACATTGATTTTGCCAAATCTGCCGATGGTTTGTTGCCTGTAATTGTTCAAGATGCGGAGACGCGGCAAGTTTTGATGCTTGGTTACATGAACACAGAAGCCTTAGAAAAGACGATGACAGAAGAGGTCGTTACTTTTTTCAGCCGTTCAAAACAACGTTTGTGGACAAAGGGCGAAACTTCTTCAAATTTCCTCAATGTCGTGGACATCAAAGCGGATTGTGACGGTGACACCTTGTTAATCAAAGCAAAACCCGATGGTCCGACGTGTCATACGGGTGCAGATACATGTTGGCAGGAAAAAAATGACTTCGCAGGGACGGATTTTTTGTCCTATCTCGAAACCGTTATTCACAAACGCAAAGCCGAAGACCCCTCAGTAACAAAGAGTTATACAAACTCGCTGTTTCAAAAAGGCATCAATAAAATCGCTCAAAAAGTAGGTGAGGAAGCCGTCGAACTCGTCATTGAAGCCAAAGACGACAACCGCGATTTGTTCCTCGGCGAAGCGGCGGATTTGATGTTTCATTACCTCGTTTTGTTGGCAGCTAAGGATATTAAATTAGAAGAAGTTTTAGCGGCTTTGAAAAATAGACACCAATAAATAATGGTGAATGGTGAATATTTTAATGGTGAATATTTTATAAAATTTTAAAATGAAAATATTAAGCTACAATACGAACGGCATTCGTTCTGCTTTGAATAAAAATTTAACGACTTTTTTAGAAAGCGACAACTACGATATTGTCTGCATTCAAGAGACAAAAGCACGTCCTGAACAGGTGGATACTGAGGGGTTGTTGCAATTGGGTTATAAAGAGCATTATTGGGTATCGGCGGAGAAAAAAGGATATTCAGGTGTAGCTATTTTCTCAAAAGTTAAGCCTGATTTGGTTGTTGAAGGCATGGGCAACGCGCGTTATGACTCGGAAGGGCGTATCATTCGCGCTGATTTTGGCGATTGGACGTTGCTCAATTGTTATTTCCCTTCTGGTACTTCTAGCGACGAAAGACAAGGCGTGAAAATGGATTTTCTAACCGATTTTTTTAATTGGATAGCAGAATTGAAGAAAGAGCGACCGAAACTCATCATTGTTGGCGACTATAATATCGCACACACAGAGCTTGACATACACAATCCAAAAAGCAACAACAAAACGTCTGGTTTTTTGCCCGAAGAACGCGCTTGGATGACAAAATGGTTTGAGAGTGGCTTTACGGATGCTTTCCGCTTCAAAAATCCAACGTTGCAGGAATATTCTTGGTGGTCAACCCGATTCAATTCAAGGGCATCGAATAAAGGCTGGCGTATTGATTATCAATCAGTTACAAATAATATCGCTGATAAAATTATTAGTTGCAGACAACTAAACGAGGCGGTACATTCCGATCATTGTCCTGTTTTGTTGGAGATTGATTTGTAGTATCTACAAACCAAATTCACATCCAAATAAAATCAAGTTAAGATGGTTGAAGAACGCATCTCCGTGTTCGACATTTTCAAGATTGGGGTCGGGCCGTCCTCGTCTCATACGCTGGGTCCTTGGCGTGCGGCACAGCAATTTGTTGCAGAATTACATGATAATCAACTTTTTACGTCTGTTCAAAAAATCCATATTCTGCTTTATGGCTCATTAGCAAAAACGGGGCATGGGCATGGAACGGACATTGCTGTTCTCATGGGTTTGCTCGGCGAAGACCCTGTGACGACGGATACGGCATTGATTGATGAAAAGATAAAAAACATCCGCGATACTGAGGGGGTGCTTTTGGACGGTAAACACCTAATTTCCTTCAAAATAGAGGAAGATATTGCGTTTTTGATGGACGCTTCCTTGCCTTTTCATCCGAATGGTATGACTTGTGTGGCTGAATTGTCTGGGGGCAAGACGTTTGCACAAAACTATTTCAGCATCGGCGGCGGCTTTATCGTCAAAGAAAATGAGCCTGTGGGTGAACGTACAGAAGTTGTTAAACTGCCTTATCCGATTGATTCAGCTGATGATTTGCGGGTGCATTGTTTGAGCAACGGCATGGATATTCTGGAAGTTGTTTGGCAAAATGAATTGATGTGGCGCAGCGAATACCAAATTATGAAAGGTCTTTTGACGATTTGGGAAACGATGCGCGACTGCATTTGGCGGGGCGCACATACTGAGGGGGTGCTGCCAGGCGGTTTGAATGTGACTCGAAGGTCTGCGGCGCTCAATAAACGCCTTTTACAAGGGGTAACTTATACGGATTATGACTCTTGGCTGCTGCAAATACAGGCGCGGGGCAATCATTTTTCGACAGTTTTGAATTGGGTAAGCTGTTTTGCTTTAGCCGTTAATGAGGAAAATGCAGCGTTTGGACGTGTCGTAACGGCTCCGACGAATGGGGCTGCGGGTGTTATTCCTGCGGTTTTGCAATATTATATTGCATTTGGCGGCGGCAATTCTTCTTCAAAAATCACTGCTTTTTTGCTCATTGCAGGTGAATTGGGCAGTATTTTCAAGAAAGGTGCGACTATTTCAGCGGCTATGGGTGGTTGTCAAGCGGAAATTGGCGTTTCGTCTGCGATGGCAGCTGGTGCTTTAACGGCGTGTCAAGGTGGCAGTGTGCGACAAGTGTTGATGGCTGCAGAAATTGCGATGGAACATCATCTTGGTCTGACGTGCGACCCCATTGGGGGCTTGGTTCAAGTGCCTTGTATCGAACGCAATACGATGGGCGCGATAAAAGCGATTACGGCAAGTCAATTGGCTTTGCAAAGCAACCCCGACAAGGCGCGGGTTTCACTTGACAATGTGATTGCAACGATGTGGCAAACGGCTTTGGATATGAACTCGAAATACAAGGAAACGAGCGATGGCGGCTTGGCGATTAATGTGCCGATTAGTTTGAGCGAATGTTAAATTTCGAAGTGACTTAGGTGCGTTTTTCGATAGATTACTTAGGGGTAGTTGCAAACCTTTCTCTGACATTGAGAAGAAAGGCTTTTTTCGTAGTGATATTTGCGGGTTGAAACCCGCGCTACTGTATGGTGAACAGGTAGTCGAATTGCTTTTCTGCTATTGCTGTTGGGGCTATTTTCATTAATGTATTCCGCAAACGATAGCCGATAAAACCGCCTATATTGCTGAGTTGACCAATTAGGTAAGAAGTATTGACGACAAATGTCGCCTTCTTTATTCGGGCATTTTCAAAGTTCAAAAAAGCGTCTTTTACTGAGGGGGTGTCTTTTAGACAATTGGCTAAGGCAAATGCGTCTTCGATAGCTTGACATGCACCTTGACCTAAATTGGGTGTGGTCGCATGAGCCGCATCACCAATGAGAACGATATTATCTTTGCACCATGTTTTGATGGGTCGAAAATCGAGTAAGTCATTGTGCAAAATGTGCTGATTTCCAGTGAGTTGCACCGCTTTTTGAATGGGTGAATTAAATTCTGAAACGAGGTTGGAAAGGAAGGATTTTGTTTCCGATGCCTTCAATTTTAAGCCTTCATCATGTTTCAAAGTGATATACCAATACACTTCGGTGTCGCTGACTTGACTGACACAGGCGCGCAAACCTGCTTTCGTTCCCCACATTTCGACGCTGGCTTTTGGGTTGTCTAATTGCATTGTAGCGATACCCCGCCAACAGGTTTGACCAGAATAACGTATAGAAATTTCTCCAAAAAGATGTTTGCGAACGGGCGAATGAATGCCATCTGCACCGATGACAATATCGGCTTCGGCAGTTGTTTCATCTTCAAAAAACAGTTGTGTTTTAGCTTCCTTCCTGAAAGAATCGGGATTTCGTCCCCCCTCAGTATTTCCTATGCTTTTTAACCTTTTTCCTACTATAACAGTGTTTTTGTTTAGATTTTCAAGCAAAATCTGT
>JAYSQG010000186.1:0-18135 GCA_043721685.1 Saprospiraceae bacterium
GGTTCATTTTCTTGATAAAGTGTGTCGTAGAAGTGTTGATAGTAAATTGTGTCCTTAAATACTGCGGGGATGGTCGGTTCAATTTTAATATCCCGATTCATCTTATTCCAAATCGGAATATCCGCTTCTTTTACATTTGGAACAGCATATTGCAAAAACTCTTTTTTTCTTAAAAACAATGCTTCATCGGCATCTTCGATGTATAGTTTTTCAATCATAAAATAGAACAAATGGGCTGATATCAACAGCACAACGACCGAAAAAGTCAAGTAAGCCCGAAGGGTTTTATGTAGTAATTTTTTAGTCATTTTGCCATTTATAGCCTAAACCATAGACCGTTTTAATATAATCATTGCCGCCCGCTTCGCTCAATTTCTTTTTCAAGTTTTTAATATGGGCATAAACAAAATCGTGGTTGTCCAACATATCTGCCATGTCGCCCGACAAATGTTCAGCTATCGCACTTTTAGACAATACTCTGTTTTTGTTACCAATGAGATACAAAAGCAAATCAATTTCCTTCTTTGTCACGTCTATTTTTTTGCCTTTAACACTGACAGATTTTGCTAAAATATCTATTTCCAATTCATTAAATTCGATAAAATTACTGCCTTTAAAGTTCTTTCTACGCACCAATGCTTGTATCCTAACCAGCAATTCCGACAAATGAAACGGTTTTGTTAAATAATCATCTGCCCCCAGATTAAAGCCTTCAATCCGTGTTTCAAGCGTTTCTTTGGCGGAAATGATGATAATGCCTTCTGTTTTACCTTGCTTTTTTAATTCAGATAACATATCAAAACCATTGCCGTCGGGCAGCATGAGGTCGAGCAAAATACAATCGTATTCATAAACCTCAATTTTGTCCAAAGCCTGTTCAATATTGTTAGCGATTTCGCACATAACATCATTGACTTTCATGTAGCTTTTTATGCTTTCAGCGAGTTCCTTTTCGTCTTCAATGATTAAGATTTTCATGGTGCAAAGGTAGCGATTGAATTTTGTAGAAATTTTGAAGTCTGAAAATCAAAAAATACTGAGGGGGTGTCATTCAGGAAACACAAACCGCACAGGCGCACTTCGCACCAAAGACCCAAAATAGCCAATTGCCAAATTGCCCTGATTTCACAAAAATAGGTTCAACAAAAGGATTCAGTTGCGCCAATTTTTGACGGTCAAGGTTGTCAAAAAAGCTGTATGAATTTTTATCAAGCGTTTGAATCCGCACCATACCGACTAAGCCTTTTTTATGCGTAAAAGCGGGTTCAATGACCAATTTATTCTGTTGTCCACCCAGATTTGTGCCGTCATAAACCGAGCGACCAATTTCCAAATAGGTAATGGTATCCTTCCCCAAACACGAACCATTCAACGAACTACTCGCATATCTTAGCGTCGTATCAATTTGTCGCAACATTTCATACCGATAATAATTTGATTGTCCAACTAAGCCGTTGAAATAGGCAATAACACCTTCATGTTCGCCATAAATATCATTGAATGAAGGCGTATAATCTACGCTGTCAATGCGAACAGGCTGTTGTTCCGTTACCGTTGTGGCGTTAATGGTTTTACCATTCCAAACAATTTTTAGGCTGTATGTTTTGTTGGCTTTGATAACATTTTTGCCTTTGTAAAAATACACATATTCGCATCTCAAACGGTTGTACGTGCTGTCGGCGGTCAAGCGGTCAGTCGCATCGGGTGAACTGATTTCAACCGTTGCGTTGCGGACAAATAATTGACTTGCCAATATCGCAGGGTCGAAAAAAGCGACTGTTTTATAGAGAAACAAAACAGGCAGCGAATCGGGTTCAAGTGAACATTGAATGTTTGCTTTGTCGGCATAAGGCGGCGGTGAGATGGTTATTGTTTTCTCACAAGCCGTTAAAAAGAGGACGAAAGCGATAAAAAGGAAGCGGTATTTCATTGTTATTTATTAAAATTTAAAATTATAAGCCACACTCGGAATAATCGGCAACAACGACACCTGTTTGGCTTGTGGCACTTTGGTAATCGGGTCAGTTGTCAAATAAACAAAATAGGGATTCAAGCGGCTGTACAAATTATAAGCCCCAAAAACCCATTCAGATTCATACTTTTTGCCAAATATTTTGCGCTCTTTTTTATACGATGCACTCACATCGAGGCGATGATAATTGTTCAAACGGGCATTGTTGCGGGTCGTATAATCGTAATAAACACCGTCATAGAGCGAGCCGTCTTGAAAAACAGGCACTCGTCCTGCGGGCAATGTAAAGGCTGCACCTGTCGAGAAAACGAAATCCGCAGAAAGTGTCCAACGAGGGGATAAGTCGTAAGTCGCTGCCAAAGCCACATTGTGGCGGCGGTCATAAGTGAAGGGGAACGGCTTGCCATTATTGAGCGTTGGAAACGTTTGGGTCGTTTTTGAAAGCGTATAACTTGCCCAACCTGTCAGTTTGCCAAAGTTCTTTTTCAAAAAAAACTCTAAACCATAAGACGTGCCGTTGCCAAATGTCAAAACGCTTTCGAGGTCGGTTGCCAGCACAATTTGCGTGCCTTCCTTGAAAAGCACTTGATTTTTCATATCCTTATAATAGCCTTCAATACTCGCTTCTATACTGTTGCCTCGAAAGTTTTTGAAAATACCGAGCGCATATTGCGTACTCGTTTGCGGCTTCACAAGCGCACTCGACGAGAGCCAAATATCGGTTGGCAAAGAAGCCGTACTACTTGGAACGAGGTGCAAGAACTGATTCATTTGGGTAAAAGACGCTTTTATAGAAGTCATCGGATTGAGCGAATATTTTGCCGTTAAACGGGGTTCGACGAAAGTATATGTTTTGTTTTTTTGTAAAAAACGTCGGCACACGCAAACCGACATTGATACTGAGGGGGTCGCTGATTTTCCATTCATCGCCAAAATAGACCGCCATTTCGTTGGAATATCGCTTTGGAATACTGTCTCGATTGATGGTTAAACGATTGCCTCGTCTTGGAACGCGCTCGGAACCTTGTGCTGGGAACAAAGTGTGATAAGTATAATTCACACCAAATTTAATTTCGTGCTGCGGATTTGGGATATAAGTCAAGTCTGTTTTTGCCGTCACGTCTTTGATAGCGGTGTAAAGCACAGCATAATACTGCCCTTGCGTTGACCCCAAACCCAAATGATAATCATTAAAAATGACGGAAGTATTAGAAAATAATTTGCTGCCAAACAAGTGGTTCCAACGCAAAGTGCTGGCGGTATTGCCAAAATCAATATCGTAGTTCAAACTGTTTGCGCTTGTGTAAGCGGCGTTGTCTTTGCCGTTAAAAATGCTTAAAAAGATATGGTCTTTTTTGCCGATTTCATAATTGAGTTTGGCATTGATGTCGTACAAATAATAGGTCGTGCCTTGCTGCGAAGACGGTGTAAAAGGCTTCAAAAGTAAGTCAATATAGCTGCGTCGAGCCGACACAATGAACGACGATTTTTCTTTTTGAATCGGACCTTCCACCGTCATATTGGCAGAAAGCAGTCCGATACCCCCCGCAGTATGAAAGTGGTTTTTATCGCCATCTTTCATCTGAATATCCAAAATTGAGCTTAATCTGCCGCCAAATTGGGCAGGAAAACCGCCTTTTATCAATTTCACATTATTAATCGCATTGACATTAAACGTGCTGAACAAACCGAATAAATGGTTTGGATTGTAAACCGTCGCCTCATCGAGTAAGACCAAATTTTGGTCGAGATTGCCGCCACGTACAAAATAACCCGTTGTCCCCTCCTGCCCTGCTTGAACGCCTGGAAATAGTTGAATTACTTTCAATATATCACGCTCGCCTCCGATGACAGGTAAGGTGTTTATGGCATGCATTGGCACGTCAATAACGCTCATTTTGGCACGTTGCACATTGTCGTTGTTGCGTGTGGCATTCACGACAACTTCGCCTAATTGGGCTGTATTATCGTTCAAATTGATGTCCAAACGGGTATTGATTTTTGTCAAAATCTTTTTCGCTTGCGCTTGATAACCAACAAAAGAAATGACCAAACCAATGGTGTCCGCAGAAGGTACGGTGAGTGAATAATAACCATATTCATTGGTCGTCGTACCGACTCGATGATTGGTTTCAAAAATGGTTGCGCCAATCAACGATTCGGCATTTTTGGCATCCCGGACATAACCACTAAGCGTTACGTTTTGGGCAAAAGCCGCCGATGAAACCAATGTTAACACACTGATTTTAAAGAGTTTAGACAGTTTCATAAACTTTTATTTTTGCGAAATAAAATTGATACTTTGATATACAAGGCGAGGCTGCAAAACGTAGGGAGGAAAATACTGAGGGGTATAAAAAACAAGCTCAATGATGATTTTAAAAATCATCATTGAGCTTGTTTTTTATCTCTGTTTGAGTCGTTTTTTCGAACTATTGGACATTCGTATTGCTCAATGTGGCTGCCCATTCATTTTATAAACCATAACCCTAAATGTATTCGGCACAACCTTTCGTGTTCCTTTTTCATAATCCGCAACGCTGATATAAATACGGTGCGTTTTTAGGTCTAATGCCATCGTTTTAGCGCGTGGAGCAGTGTTAATGGTTTGAACAACGGCGTATTTGTCAGCCGTTTCTTGTTTGATAATCGTTGTTGTGCCATCGCCAGAACAGAAAATGAGCTTTGTTTTAGGGTCATAAACTACGGCATCAACGCCTGCACATATTGGCAATGTGGCAATGACTTTTTTATTCACCATATCCACAACCGACATACCTTTGTTTTCACGACAAACAGTGAACAAACGTTTGTGTTTTTTATCAATTGCCAAGCCTGTCGGCGTTCCACAAGGCGTTAAAGCGACAGAATCCAAGACGGTTAAGGTTTTTGCATCAATAATATCGAGTGTGTTTCTGTCTTCGATATTGACAAAAATGAGTCCTTTCAAATCCGATACACCAAATTCAGGGTCGCCGTTCAATTCAATCGTTTTTATTTCTTTTAATTCAGGAACATCAATGACAGAGGCACTGCTTGAGCCATTATTGAAAGCAAAAATTTGATTGGAATGGGCATCGTACATAATTGCATCGGTCTTTTTGCCATTAACAGGAATGGTTTTTTCAATCTTAAATGTCTTTAAATCAAACACATGAACGCCATTAACCACGCCATCGCTGATAAAACCTTTATCTATTTTATGCACAATCGCAATGCCATGAACGCCTTTCATGTTTTCAATTGTCGCAAGCACCCCCTCAGTATTGAGGTCAATAATATGCACCGAATTGCCGTGCGAGACGTACAATCTGCTATCTTTTTGGTCAACAAAAAGATAATCATAACCCGCATCGCCTTTCAAATTGATGGTTTTGTCGAGTGTGTAAAGGTCTTTGCCTTGCGCTTTTGCGGCACTAAAAAGTGCTGAAACCGCGATTAAAAGGATTGTTGTTGAAAAGAGTTTTTTCATTATTGTTTTAATTTTACTGTTTTACAATCTTAAAACTGTCCAATTCCTGCCCATCTTTACTGATTTGGCGGACAATTAAAGTCTTGCCATCCACATCAGCAACAGTGATAGAGTGTTGATTGGATATAAATTTATCTGTAAACTTCTGCCAGCTATCGGGGTCATTGGTTTGTTCAGGATTGTACAATTCCTGACCACCTGCACCTGTCACCAAGTAAATAATGCCTTGCGGTGTGGTATTTATTTTACCATCAAAAGATTTGTCTAATGTCCATAAGCCGTTGACGACCCGCCCACGAACGGTTTTATGGTCTTTACCGCCGACCATCAAAGTACCGTTTTTGTCTTTTCCAAATTTCATCGGAAAGGTACGTTGATAGTTGTGAACGTGTCCACTGAAAATAATATCCACTTTGCCTTTTTCAAAAATGCCTGAAAGTAACCGCATGTGCTGTTGTTCAAAATGGTCAATGGAAGAACTGAAGCCAGGATGATGGAAAAGCACAAAATGCCACATCGCATCTTTCGACGCTGCCAAATCATCAGTGACCCACTTCTGCAAAGTCGAATCCGTCCAATCCATATAAGGATTCGAGTCCAAAACAAGCCAATGTGCATTGCCATAGTTGTAAGAATAATTGGTCATTCTGGGATAATTGTCGCCAGCACCCGCTATAAAAGCCCGTCTATTGGTGTCATTGGCAATGATTTTTGGCACTGAAGCTGACCCCTCAGTACCGAGTGGTCCATTAAGCGGTTGATGCCAAAAAAGATAATATGCTTTGGCATCGGGAAATTTGTCGAGGTCTTGCGTATCGGTATCGTGATTGCCCGTTGAGCTGAAAAAAGGCACAGACCGCATCATCGGCACGCCCACCGTATCTACTTTTTCGGTATTGTAAACGGGCCAAAAACGGGTATCATATTCCGAAATTAAACCCCGTTCATAGACAATATCGCCCGCAACCGCCACAAAATCGGGATTGGCAACAAAGGCTTGATATGCAGAAGCCTTTTGTTCGGGCGTTCCTGCGCCAATGTCGCCAAAAGTGACAAAACGATAGGCTTGTTCCGCAGACTTTGGTGCTTTGGCAGAAGATGTGAACACCACTTTTTTACCTTTTGACACACGGTAATTGAAGTCTTTTCCTGCTGCGAGAGGGGTCAAAGTTGTCGCATAAACGCGGCGTGTTGTGATGCCTTTTGCCGCCACCGTTTTCATGGTTGGCGTTGACATTTTTGTCCAAACGTCTTTGTCCGATAGTTTTGTTTCAACTGACCAATCGGCGTTGGAATCGGCTGTATGCCACATCAATTCTAAGGAAGTGCTTGATGGTGTTGAGCCAATTTGAAGATAAGGCGTAACCATGAAGTCAACGGTTTGCCCTTGTATATTTGTTGTTAAAATAGCGATTGCAAATAGAATAGTGCTGCAAAACTGTTTCATTACTTGTTTATTTTAATATTTATTTATTGCCTAATAACTTTCTGATAGTTTATTTGACCAGTCGTTGTATCAAGTATTTTGATTAAAAATACCCCTTTTTTATCCTTAAAAACAGTTGAATGTAGTGCAAATGAATCAATATTAGATTTTTTTGTTTTAAAAATAAGTAGCCCACTGCTGTCAAAAATAGCTAATGTAGCGGCAGATAAAGCCCTTGAGAAGGTCACTTGTAATACTTCATCGGCAGAAGAAGGGTTCGGAAAGCACTTTATACTGAGGGGGGGTATTTCTGAAAAATGGACTTCGGCAGTGGGTGTGGATAGCTCTTTTTTGAGTTGGCATAAGTCGAGGGTGTATAAAAAACCTGATGGCGAACCGCCATTGTCATCTGTCAAATAAACGGTGCAGGAATCTCGAAAAGCCACCGCTTCTTTCGAGCCATAAGAATTGATGTTTGCGCTGCGCCATTTGACGGACCAAAAAGCCCTTCCTACGAAGTTTTCAGCGATATAAATGCGTTGATGCGCAATCAGAACAACACTTTTCCTATCAGGCGACATTGCCATGCCTGTAATACCACCCATTTGTTTGTCTGAATTATCTGTTGCGACTTGCGCCACAAAGGTTGCCACGTGCGTACCAACAGCGTTTGGAATGCGATAAATACGGGTCAAACCTGGATAAGGTTTGGCGTGATAGTCTTTGGTTGCCAGGAAAATAGAATCATCGAAAACGAGCATTGCTTCGCAATCAAAAACATAATAAGACAAAATAGGCGGAAAAGCTGTTTGGTCGGGATAACTGAATTGAATCCGTCCTGCATCATAAACGGTATCTTTTTGCAATGTCGAGAAGTTGTTTACCTTATAAATACTTAGGTCTTGTCGGGCATTGTTATTATTGCCAAAATCACCGATGTATAAATTGCCTTGTGTGTCGGCAGTTATTTCTTCCCAATCAATATTAGGTGCATTGCGTATTTGTACTTTGCGTTTTAAAACGCCTGTTGAATCAATCAAATACACTTCATTGGGATTGCCACTGTCATTTTGAGACCAAATTGTATTCGGTGTCGGCACATATAAGCCTGAACTCTCGCCTAACTGAGGGGGGAGTTGGCAAATGATGCGGGCTTTGGCAATAGCTTGCGCTTTGGCATTTACAAAAAAGCCATTCCATAATATGAAAATGCTGAATGAAATGAAATACACCTTTTTATTCATTTTATACTGAGGGGGTGCCTATTGGGTTGATAATCAATTTATTACAAAAAATGTTGGACAATGTAGGGGCAACCTTATGGTTGCCCTCAATCATGTAATGTCATATAAGAGGGCAACCGTAAAGGTTGCCCCTACGGTTGCCCATAATTAAGGATTGAAACTATCGCAACGTTTATTTAGTGTTTGTTACCTGTTCCATCAACTTGATATGCGCCAAAATCTTTACCCGCACCTGTAATTTCAGATGCGCCGAAGATTGGGTCAACGGGCATACCGATTGCCAAAGCCGCAAAGCCTGTAAATGCTTTTCCGATAGCAGGAGAACCTGTTGCCAAACGGAAATTCCACGAGCCTTGTGTTGTGATGTCACGCAGCATAGCCGTTTTTTGTGGCAAAGGGAAATTGATAAATTGCGGGTTGTTTTTGCCGACAACGCTTGAACCGTCATACACATCACCCAATTTGTAACCCGCAGGTAGGAAAGTCGGTGCAGGAATGTCCGTAGATTGTGGTTTTGTCAAGAAAGGTATAGGATAGATTTGGTTAGCGATTGACGCAGAGTCAACGTAATTCCAGTTGTAGCCGTAAGAGATATTAGCTGTATCCGCAATAACCAAAACGTTGCCCGAATAGTTAGCCGAACCAACAATACGCAAACCAAATTTGCAATTGACCGCCAAGTTGTTGTAAGCAAAACCTTTTGAACCTTCTTCAAAATTCAAAGAACCACCACGACCTGCTGATGCCCGACGATAACCGCAGTCAATCATCGTATTGTTATACATCGCAATGTTCGTTTGCGGGTTTTTACCGCCATTGTTTGATGCTTTTGGTCCGTTTGTCGCTGTACCAATGAAGATATTGTACGCTACATTGCCGACACAACCTGATTTGATGTTCAAACCTTCGCCACCCGTGAAACCACATTTTTCGAAAGTGTTACGCATCACCTGCATTTTGCCACCAAAAGTACGGATAGGATCATCTACTGCGCCATAAATCCATGAGTCTTCAAAGACAAAAACACCATCAGGATTGCTGCAACTGAGGGGGTAAGTCGTACCGCCGTTTTTGATATAAGAAACGGGTGAAACAGCTGCTGCTCCGCCACCAAAATCAATGTGCGTCCACTTGATAACCATCAACGGGCTTGTTGTTTCGCCCATGATACCGCCCCAAAGACCTTTGTATGCAGGGTCTTGCAAAGGGTCTGCACCGATGGCATCCGTTTTAGTTTGGTCTTTGTAAGTGAAGTAAATCGGTTTTGCTTGTGAACCGATTGACAACAAAGTTCCTTTAATCGTAAAGTTGTAGTTGCCATTGAAGATAACTTTTACACCTTGTTGAACGAGTAATGTGTCGCCTTGTGCCACACAAATGTCTGCGCCAACATAGTAAGTAGAGTCGGCTTTCATAGTGCCTTTGATGCAGCCTGTAAGCGGTGCTTTGTTGTCAACTGTTTGACCAACAGTGTATAAAGGCGTTGAAACGACGACTTCTTCGTTTTTCTTACAAGAAAACAGGACAACAGCCGTAACAGATAAAAGGATAAAAACTAAATTTTTCATTTTAATTTTTGTTTGATAATTGAAATTTTGATTCTAATGATAAGTTGAATAATGATGGTGAATGGTGAATATTTTAATGGTGAATGGTGAATTTTACTGAGGGGTGTCCAATTCGTTTATTCACCATTAAAATATTCGCCATTCACCATTAATTAAACTATTGCATTTTATAGCGTATGCCGACTAAAAACGTGCGGCTAAAAGCATCTTTTTGCACGACGATTCTGTTAGTTTCTGTTTGTTCTGGATAATTGACCAATGTATTTTTCTTTAAAATTTCGACGATAATGGGATTGTCCAATAGGTTTGTGACTTTCACAAACACCGAAAAATGCTTTTGAAAACGTTTTTCTGCCGATAAATCCAGTTGCGAAGTGGGTTGTTGCCAATAGTCCAAATCCTTGTAAGGCGATACGATATTGATGCGCGCACCTGTGTAAACCCACGACAATTGAGCGTCAACACCCCATTTGGCGTTTTTATAAATCAAAGACAAATTGGCAATATGGTCTGATTGTCCTTGCAACGGACGGGTTTGTGTGGGTGGCGTTGGATATTCAGCCGTTGCGGGCGGTGCATTTTGGATTGAGCCATTTGCGTCGCGGTAATAGACTTTTTTAGTCGTTGTGATAGCGGAATGTGTATAGGTATAATTCCCCGAAACACCCCAATTTTTGAAGTATTTGGCAAACACCAATTCTAAACCATAATTTTTTGCCGTTCCAAAGTTTTGCGGTGTGTATAAAAAGGAGTTGTTTCCGACTTGTGCAAAGCCAAATTCAATCGGATTCACAATGTTTTTATAGAAAACACCGCCTAAAAGGTGGTCGCTGCCGTTTGGAAAGAATTCGTAGCGTAAGTCAATATTGTCTGCAATTGTGTGTTTGATATTGTAATTACCGCCTTCATCGAAGTAATCACCTGAAAGATTGGCAGGAATAAATTCAAAATAGCCAGGGCGACTGATGCTTTTGAAATACGACAAACGCAGGTTTTGTTGTGCGTTCAACATGTACTTCACATGCACACTTGGCAAGACATCGAGGTAGCTGATTTTTCCTGTTTTACCCGTCACCGTTACGGGCAATTGCGAAACATAACTTTGTGCCGTGTTTTCAAAACGCACACCACCTAAAATTTGTAAAGCCTTCTTAATCAATATTTTACCTTGAATATAAGCTGCGCCAATGTTTTCAATTGCTGTATAATTATTGCCATTTGTGGTATCGGCAACGGCATCGGAATTGGGTCTGAAAACAAACTGCGTTTTGTCAATAGACGTAAAAATTTGACGCTCACTACCTAGCAAAACAGTGTTCAAACGATAAGCCGTGTAGTAATTACTGCGGTTTTTATGGCGATACATACCGCCCGCCGAAATGTCAAAATCTTTAAGCACATTGTAATTGAGGTTCAAATAACCCGTTTTGTCTTCGTCTTGGCTCGACACCCATGTATGCGAAACAGGGTCAATATAACGGGTGCTGTCTGTTACTTTGCCGTTCACATCTTTCACCGTTCTGAAAGTGACCGCCATATCCGTCCAATCAGGCGTTTTGTTTGTCGCCAATGAATAGACAGCCGACCAATTGAGTTTCAATTTTTCCGACAATTGATGGTCGCCTTGCAGCGTAGTGTTGTAAATATTTTGTCTCGTAAAACGTGAACGGTCATTGATACTTTGGTCGCCAATACCAAAATTGACGGTTTCGAGGTGGCGATGTTGTGCGTCATCTAATTGCAAAAACAAAGCATATACGCTTAATTTATTGTTTTTATCAAACACATAATCCAATTTGGTATGCAAACCCGTCCGTGTTTGGCGCGTATTGTACTGCCGTCTTTCGATTTGGTCAAAAAGCGGTGTATTAGGCGCAGGGTCAGGACTTGGCTGTCCGTTTGCCCGATAATAAATCGAGTTGCTGCCTCTGTAAGTCTGTTGATAATTGGCAGCGACGACAAAACCGAATTTGTTGTTAAACAATCTATTGCCAACCGTCAAGCCCAATAGTGTATTAATAGGTGTCGCCACGTCTTTATATTGCAGCGTTTTGACTGAAAAATCACTGACTTGTCCCAAATATTGATTGCCCTGAATTTGTGCGGGCGACTTAAAAGCGATCCCCTCAGTACTGAAACCAGAATACGGGCGGTCTGAAAATATTTGGCTGTAACCCGTCGAAGCGGTGACGGAAACAACCAAATGGTCGGGCGCAGATTTCATAACTACATTCATTGCGCCACCTATCGCATCGCCTTCCATATTGGGTGTTAGGGCTTTGATAACCTCCAATCTTTCAAGCAATTCGGCGGGGAAAATATCCATCGGCACATAACGATTTTTGTTGTCCGAACTCGGTATTTTGACACCATTGACCAACGTATAATTATAGCGTTTGTCCATACCTCGAATGATGGCATACTGTCCATCACCATTGTTATTTCTTAAAACTGACACGCCTGAAATGCGTTGCAAAACATTGCCCACCGTAATATCAGGCAACAACTGAATGGCTCTTGCGCCAATAATATTCAAGACATTATCGGCTTTTTGTTCCGTTTTGCGCACATTTTGGTCGCTTTCTCGGTCAGCTTGGGCTGTAATTGTCGTTGTTTCTAATTGTCTTGACGTTTCACTTAAATCAAAATCAAGGGCTTGATTATCGCTTTTTATCTCAAAACGGAGCGTTTTCGTTTCATAACCGATATAAGTCACCACGATTTCATAAGTGCCAACAGGAATGTTTTTTATTTCAAAACTGCCGTCCAAACCTGCCGCAGACCCCAATTTTGTATTCTTTAAAATAACCGTTGCACCGATGAGTGGTTCGTGCGTTTGGGCATCGTTTATCTTTCCTTTCAGCGTTGCGCCAAAAGCCCATTGAGCTACGAGTAACCCAACAATAGTTAATATGTTTTTCATTGAAATTTAAATAAAATCTATGTCAATAAAGCGTTAGATTGTGAAATTCAAAAGGAAATAGAGCTTTAAAATTTAGAAGCCCCCCTCAGTAATTCGTTCTTTTTTGTTCAAAAGTTTAGAGAAAAGAGTCCGTGATAGCGTTGCAAATTGTGGTTTCATAAATTAAACAGTAAGGTGTTTTTTAAAAATTTTCACAAATGACGTTTGGTTAGGTTAAGTCAATCTTAAATCGGAGTTAAGTTAGTGTGAAGAATGAACGATATGCTTTTTAGGGCTTTATTAGCGGTGCTTTATTGCAAAAAAAATACCCCCTCAGTAAGACGACTTACGGAGGAGGCAATGACCTAAAAGTTCATTAGAATTTGAGCTATCGTTCTATTAGACAGTACTTATTTGCAAAAAATAAAGGCTCGATGTTGACACATCAAGCCTTTAACAATTACTCTAAAACTAAACCTCATGCTACTTGTAACTTATATTTTGAAGCTATTTCACAACATTACCCGACGCATCAAACAAAACTTCTGATTTTTTCATGCCTGTTTTAAGGTCGGCTTCATAGAGCATACCTCTGTCAGATGTTTCAATTTTGGCAGCACCCACGACTTTTGCATTTGGGTATTTTGCAGCAATGGCTTTTGCGACATTAGCGGGTAAGGCTGTTGTAGCAATCACACTTTCTGTTTCGCGCCATGTGCCGTCAGCCGTGAAATTGGCAGACATTTCTACACCATTCATTTTAAATTCGGCTTCGTATTCGCCGTTTTTTTCTTTGTCAAAATCTACTTTCGTCACTGTTGGAAAGTGTTTTTTGAAAGCTGTTTGAACAGCAGAAGGTGCTTTTTGAGCACACATACTGAGGGGTAGCGCAAAGGCTACAACGAACAAAATCTTTTTCATTTTTGACTATTTTTAAAACGATTTGAAATAAATTATTTAAGTAATAGTGTAAAGGTGAGCGTCAATATTGAAGAAATTTTGAAGAAATTTTGAAGAAATTTTGAAGTTGAAAACTTCTCTCGCTTTTAATAGAAAAAAAGAAAAATGCGCCTCCTCGTTAAACTCTCAATCACTCGGAGGCGCAAATATGAACTACATAATTTCAAAAACTTTTAGTGTTCCTCACGAAGGAAAACCCAAGCCGAGCTGAAAATCAACCATTTTTTGGTTGTGCCGTTTGTGATTTGGACTTCGTATTTCGTTACACCACGCTCGGTTTCACTTTTTGCTTTGGTAATTGTATAACCCGCATAAGTGGTTGAAATGAATGTTGTTGCCGTTGTCGGAATCGCTGAAATGGCAATAACAACATCGCCTCCGCCATTATTTTCATGGTGTTCGTCATCGCCCGCACCGATGCTCACAAATACCCAATTCGCATCATACGTCAAGAAGCGAACTGTGCTGCCATTTTTGATAATGACTTCATACGTTATTACGCCGTTATGTACCTCACGTTTGCCGACAATAACGGTGTCATTTGGATAAGTCGCATGGATTTGGGCTAAAGTTGCCGCAGGAATGACTACGTTATAGACACTATCACGATCATCATGGTCGCCACGACCATCGTGGTTCTCTCCGTGACCATTGCCATTGCCACCTGTATGACTATTACGAAGGTTCAAAAAGACCCAAGTAGAGCTGAAATACAATTCTTTACGCACACCACCGACCAAAATTTCAACTTCGTAAGTCGTTACGCCGTTGCGAATTTCGGTTTCAACAATGGTAATCGTTGCGCCAGGGTAGTTTGTGTTGATGTAATTCCGCACTGAATCAGGAATTGAACTCGTTGGGATTGTGTCGCCTAATGGACCACCCGCGCCACCTAAAACAGTGCCGCCTGAAGTGGTAACTGTTGTTGAAGGGTCAACACCCAAATTGGATTTGCTGCAACTTGTTAGTACAGCCATGGATACGATGACTAAAAAAAGAAAATTTTTCATTTAAAAATGATGTTAAATAATTTAAAATAAAAAGTGTTTTAAAATAACTCATGTTCTGTTGCAAAACTTTTATCACGACGCTTAACTCTTCATAATATTAACCACACGGAAAAAATTTAAAGGTGGTTGCGAAAATATAATTAAATATACATATATTTAATTAGAGTATATTATTTTAGAAAAACAATTTTTGTAATCGGATGTATTTCCCAACTTGATGCTGGTTGAAAACCAACAGGACCAATTTGCCCAGGTTTGTGGTCAACGTCAAAAAAGGTGCTGCCTTCTACTTGAATTTTGACTGGGTTAGCCGCAAATACTATATAACTGCTGCTGCATACATTGACAAATTGCTTTTCAAATGCCCTTCGTACCGCTGTTATCTGCTTATTTGACCCCGACAACCCCGATACTTCTATATTCAAAAACGTGGCTTTTTTCGGGTTTATATTATCACCAATGATGACGTGATAGTCGTTATCATTTTCTTTTTTGAAAGCAAAAAGATAAGTATCTTTCAAAAAACGCACATTATGATTTTCTTCGGCAATACGCGAGCTACGGCTTGTCAATTTTGGACGCACAACGGCATCTTTTGCCAAAGCCTTAAAAAGAGCAGACACAGTGTTAAAATCCTCTGTTTTTGCCACTACAACGGATGTTTTGGCCCCTTTCCTTGCCTGTCCAGCAAATGTGCTATCAGCACAATTAGCCGTCAATATGCCCTCTGTTCCTAATTCATTGAAAGGGTCGTTGACAAATTTTACTTTATAATATTTGCCATCGGGCATTTTATATACCCCCTCAATACAAGTAGGATTATTCAAGTCTGTCAAAGTATCCAGACGATTTTTTTGAGAAAATGCATTTTGCATAATGAAAAGCCCTGTAAAAAACAGAACCCCTTTCATACAATTTAAGGATAGTTTAGTTATCATAAATTATTGTTTTAATCTAAATTTTATTGACTAATACTTTACATATATAAACAAGACATGACTCGAAAGCGTAGGGTCTATTTGAAAAAAAACATGTCATCGTTTTGTCATGTTTATAAACAATTAACAATCAATTGTTTCAAATATCAAAACCGATACCCAACCGCAAAATAAGGTTGCCAACGATTGTTATTACTCGCCTTTGAAATGCTGAAAAGTATGGGCATAAATTGACTTTGATAACTCACCGTTGCGCCACCACTCCAAGCCACAGCGTAATTGTCGCTTGCTAAAACGGCGGCTTGTGGTTGGACATAAAGGTTTTTTAAAACTTCAACCTGACAGCCGAGTTGTGCCGTTGCAAAAGCGGTGTGACGGGTGTAACCTTCTCTGTTTCCTGCAAATGGAAAGTAGTTAGGGCTTTGTCGTCTTTCGATGCCACCGATGAGAAAGTCTTCGCCGTATAGTTTTCCTGTTTCGGTAAATTTATTACCAAACAATGCGCCAGCGTGTATTTTTGTGGTCAAAGAGACGTGTTTACTGAGGGGTATCGTTGCCGTAAAACTGAGCGCAAGGCGTGTAAAAGGGGCAATAGTTGTATCAAATTTTTCGACAATAGAGATAGAATCATTGCGGGCAAAAGTGCTTGTTGTTTCTTGAAGGGCATCGTTTAAAAAACCAAATTTGGCATCTAAATTGAGCGAAACACCACTTTTGGGCGCAAAAGGAGCGTCCAAAGTATTGTATCTAAAAAACATCATGGCTGCCAAAATACTTGTATTGACTTTTGAAAGTTGTTTGGAACTGTCGGGGCGTGTTTGATTGATATATATTTTATCGTCAATGGAATACAAAGGTTTATGACTCGTAATATTCCAAGAAGCACCTACGCCAAAATCTGCCGCATGACCCAACGAGCGACCTAAATAAGCGGCTAATTGATTCTGTCGCCGCTTGTAATTGTCCAATTGTTGTTGCTCAAAAAGGAAAGATTCGAGGGTTTGTTCGTAGGTTTCTGTCACATTGACCGACCAATGACTTTGTTGCAACTGCCGTTGATAACGCGCCCGCAATTTCGGTGCTTCGGCAATATCCGCCACCACTAAAATCCGTGAATGTTTGCCAAATCGAGCCGACCAATTGACGATGATGCCACTGCCGAGTTCATTGTCGTAATGCAAACCCAATTTGAGCAACATGGCAGGTTTTTGCTGTATATGAAAAAGCAATTGTGCATGATTGGTATCGCCTGAAATTTCGTAGTAAACGGAGCGAAATTGGTCATTTCCGTATAGGTTTTTAACACCTTCGACTATTTGTTTCGGCGAAATATAATGCCTTTCCAACAGTCCTGATGTCCGTAAAGCTGCATCTTTTTGTTCATCGGGCAAGCCTAAAAAACGGATGGAATCTACACAAAATTCGGTTGGATACTGAGGGGGTGAATGTGGCTTGATATTTTTGGGTTTAAAGGTTTTTTGAGCATTGGCTAAGGCTTGCAGTTGGGGTAAAAACTCTTTTACAACGCCATCGGCAACGGCAATAATTTCTCGTCCTTTACTAAAATCGGATAATGTCAAACCCGCTTTATTGAGCGCATCATCGAATTTAAGTAAGACATTACACAAGCTCTGTTGAAACCGACTGTCACTCACGCGGTTGTAACTCGCTGACTGATAAGTGAGGCGAAGGAAAGAATTGAGTTGCTTTTTACTGTACAAATCACCACCTGTATAACCACCAATGATAATATCTGAACCCATATCACGCACCACATCAACAGGGAAATTATGGCTCAAACCACCGTCCACCATTAAGGTATCGCCGCCCCAATCAACGGGCATAAAAACGGTGGGAATAGACATACTCGCCCGCATCGCCATCGCTAAATCGCCTTTGTCCAAAACAATCGGATTGCCACTCACGATGTCGGCAGTCATACACCTAAAAGGAATGGGTAATAGATTGAAATCACGAATATGGGCAACAGGCAGCGTCAATTTTTGGAGTAACGCCATTAAATTCTGTCCTTCGTTGAGTCCCAAAGGCAATTCAATTTTCCATTTTTTCATAGGAAAAGCGATTAAATAACGTCCATATTCGCCTTTTTCTCCAATGCCGATATCGTTTAAAGTTGTTTTATTCGACAATATTTTTTCCCAATCGGTTGTTACGACTAAGTGTTCTAACTCCTTGCCTGAATACCCCGATGCGTACAAGCCGCCAATAATGGACCCCATACTCGTTCCCGAAATATAGCTGATAGGAATGTGGAGCGAGTCAATGGCTTTCAAAAGGCTGATGTGAGCAATGCCTTTTGCTGCGCCACCACTGAGGCATAAACCTATTTTTGGACGTTTATTTGAAGGTGTTTGAGCGTTGATTGTTACTGTCAAAAACAGCAATAATAAGAGTAGCGTGCTTGTTTTTAGATCTATTTTTTTCATTTCAGAATATTAAATAAAAAAATACTGAGGGGTGTTGTAAAGAAAAAAACGGTCGTTTTCACAAGGAAAACAACCGACACCTTTAACTAAAGTCATCAAATTTATATTAAAACTTGATTGTCTTTTTCCTACGCAATATTTTTTCTGTTTTTATAAATTTTAATACACAGATATAAAATATCAATACACCCTATTA
>JAYSQG010000187.1:0-1928 GCA_043721685.1 Saprospiraceae bacterium
CTTTTCAGAAGTGTTGATGCGCCCGATACGGCATTTTCAGCTCTTTTTGGCTACATGGTCAAAATTGACCCACAACCTACCCGCCTTTGGACGGGCGGTATTTTTGATGATTTTGGCAATACATGGCGTTGGATGTCCACCTTAGAAGGCAATCCAACGGCTCAAAATGCCCTTAAAAATGCGGGCGAATGGGATACGTGGCGCATCGAAGCAGTGGGCAATCATCTCAAAATTTGGCTCAATGGCATACCTGTTTCTAATGTGGTAAATGATAAACATAGGGAGGGGTATATCGCCTTGAAAATACATTTTATGGGTAATAACCCGGATAATGAACAATTTTCAGCAAACATCAAAAATATCCGTATTCAGACTAAAAAAGTCAAAAAATATGCTCAAAAAATGGATTTGCCAGAGCAAAAAGTTGATTAATCATATCATAATTTAAGCCTTTATAATGAACAAATTTCAAACAATTACCCTCGCTTTTGGGCTGTTTTCAATAGTCCTCTGTTGCACCGCAACAGCTCAAATTATTGTTGACAAAACGTCACTCCAAAGCACCTATGCATCAAAAATACTGAGGGGGTGCTTGTCGAAAAACAAGGAATATAAGGATTTTAAAATCAACCTTAAAACCGATAAAAACCTGCCGAAAGAAGCCTATAATTTGACCATTAATAAAAAAGAAATCACGATTGCGGGCGGTGATGAACGAGGTGTGATATATGGTACTTTAGGCTTGGTAGAAGACATTAAAAATGGTGTTTTACCCACTGGTTTAAAAAATAGGACTGAAAAACCGCAATATCCTTTCAGAGCCATAAAATACGATTTGCCTTGGGATAGTTATCGTCACAGCCCCGCCTTAGATGTGCATATTGAAACGTGCAAAGACCTCAAATATTGGGAAAAATTCTTGGATATGATGGTCGAAAACCGCTTTAATGCCTTGACTTTGTGGAATTTACACCCTTATACCTACATGATAAAGTCAAAAGAGTATCCCGAAGCCTGTCCTTTTACCGATGGGGAAATGCAAGAATGGCAAGCCTTATTTCACGGCATTTTTAAGATGGCGGAAGAACGGGGTATTGATACGTATATTTTTCCGTTCAATATTTTCGTCAGCCCCGCTTTTGCCAAAGCCCACAATGTGATGTTGGGCAATATAGAACACAATCATATTTCTAATAGCTTGCCCGATACGTCCAGTTTAGTTAAAAATTATACCCGTTCAAGTATTGCGCAGATGTTGCAAGAATACCCAGAACTCGATGGCATGGGCATCACACACGGCGAAATGATGGGCGGCATGACCCCCGAAGAACGAGAGGATTGGCTACACGCCACCATTATTGAAGGGATGCGTTTGGCAGGTCGAAAAGTGAAATTGGTGCATCGCATTCCCCTTTCTGCCGACAAAACTTCGGGCGGTAGCACCAGTCGAGAAGCCGAATTGATCACTCGAAAAATCATCGAAACGGAAGCCAATTTGGACTTTATCGAACAACCGATTTGGGCAGATATGAAATACAATTGGTCGCACGCCCATTCTACGCCAAAGCTTATTAAAGTACACGGCGGTAAGCTTTATGACGGCTATTTTAACCCTATTCCAGAAAAATACAAAGTGACTTGGACGGCGCGCAACGAAGATTTTTTGTGCTTGCGGTGGGGTGTTCCCAATTTTGTACGGGCACATATTACCGAAAACCAACAGGCATATACAGGCGGTTATTTCATTGGTTCTGAAACCTATATCCCTGCGAAGGATTATTTTACTAAAAATACTGAGGGGGTCAATTGGCAATATGCCTTTGAACGCCAATGGCTGTTTTATAAAATTTGGGGCAGATTGTTGTACAATCCACAAACACCCGATGCTGTTTTTGAAGCCGAATTTATCCGAAAATTTGGTAAAAATG
>JAYSQG010000188.1:0-4126 GCA_043721685.1 Saprospiraceae bacterium
CGCCAAAAAGTAGCCGAAGCTGCCGAATTTTCAGTACTTAAAATTAAACTCGGTTCTGAAAATGACCGTGAAATCATTCAAACGATTCGTGAAGTCACAGACAAACCACTTTATGCCGATGCCAATCAAGGTTGGACGGATGTAAACGCCGCACTCGACATGATTTTTTGGCTCAAAGAACAAGGCGTTGTTTTAGTCGAGCAACCTTTACCTAAACATGATTTGGACGGAAATGCCCGCATTACTGAGGGGTCGCCCATTCCAATTTTTGCGGACGAAAGTTTCCAAAGATTCGCAGATTTTAGTAAAATTGCATCCGCGTTTCATGGTATCAATATTAAGCTGATGAAATCAACAGGTTTGTGCGAAGCAAAAAGCATGGTAATCGAAGCACGAAAGCTTCGTTTGAAAATTATGGTTGGTTGCATGTCCGAAACATCGTGTGGCATTATGGCGGGAGCTGCGCTTGCGCCACAATGCGATTTTGTAGATTTAGATGGTCCTTGGCTGACGGCGAATAATCCTTTTGAAACGCCAATACTGAGGGGTGGTAAAATACAGTTGAATAACAATTTTGGTTTAGGAATAAAAAATAAAGTTGTATGAGAACGAATGTTGATTTGGTTAAACAACAATTAATAGATGGTGACTTAGCGAAAGCCTTAAAGTCACTCGATAGCACATTACAAAATACAGAATATGGTGATGGACTTGTGCTACTGCAAGGTCGTTACAACAGGATGGTAAAGAATAAAAACCTGGGTGTTATTGAAGACGATGATTTTGATGCTGAAAGCAACAAAATCACATTATCCGTTTTGAATTTGATAAAAACAGTAAAATCAGATTTCTTTTCCAAGGAAATGAAAATTGAACCTATTTTATACTTTTTTGAATCCCCTTATGAGCAAATGACACCTAAGGAAAACCGCATTTATGTGAATCAATTTGAAAATGATAAAACGCGCTCAATCGGTTGGGAGTTACGGGGCAGCTTTCCGATGCTTCAATTTCCAATTTCACTCGGTATCAAATGGCGGGGCTTGAATCCAGAAAATGTCTATTCTACTGATTATTTTGCTGATTTTACTTTGTTAGAAGGCTGGGGCGTTTGTTGGTTACATCGTTTGTGGGGCTACAAAGACTACGGCAAATGGAAAACAGGTAAGTATCAAATTGAGGTGTTTATTGATGACAATCAAATCGGAAAAGGCAACTTTACCATCATTTAAGACCATGAAAATAGCAAAAATTGACCTTTTTAAGCTGAATATTTCGCTTACAGAACCTTTCGTTATCGCTATTGAAACCATAACAAATGCGGAAAGCATTGCCATTAGAATCACGACTGAAAGCGGTATTGTTGGTTGGGGCGAGTGCAATCCGTACCGCAGTATTGCTGGCGAAACACAAGGAACGGCGTTTGAAGCGGGTAAGTTTTTGGCTAAAACAATTATTGGTCAAAATGCGACCGCTACAACGGATTGCATTCGACTCATGGACAAAATGTTGGCAGGAAATCGCTGCATCAAGTCCGCTTTTGACATGGCTTTGTACGATATTGCGGCTCGTGCTGCCAATATGCCGCTGTATCAATTCCTCGGCGGTGCAAATAATCGAAGCGTCACAACCGATATGACGGTGGGCATTAATACGCCTGTTCGCATGGCAGCTTCTGCTTTTAAGTTCAAAAACCAAGGTTTTCCAGCCATAAAAGTCAAATTAGGTACAACTTTGAAAGAAGATGTCGCTCGAATCCGTGCCATTCGTGAGACGATTGGCAACACCTTACCCCTCCGTATTGATGCCAATCAAGGTTGGGATGAAGCAACGGCAATAGCAACATTAAAAGCTCTCGAACGTTTCGATATAGAACATTGCGAACAGCCCATTGCTGCAAGAAATATAGCAGGAATGGCACGTATAAAAGCCACAAGTCCTATTCCAATCATGGCTGATGAATCTGTTTTTGACCATTTTGATGCTTTAAATTTGGTCAATCATGCGGCTTGTGACTACTTTAATATCAAATTAGCCAAATCAGGCGGCATTGCTAATGCCTTGAAAATCAATGCAATAGCAGAGGCGGCGGGCGTAAAATGTCAAGTGGGTTGTTTTTCAGAAACCCGTTTAGCTATGTCTGCCTTGATGCACTTTATTTTAGCTTGCCCCAATGTCATTCATTTCGATTTAGATGCCCCTTTGATGCTGTCGTCTGATCCGGTTGTTGGTGGTATTGTATATGGTGAAAATGGTTCAGTTTTTATTGATGATGGAGTAGGGATAGGCGCTACATTTTCCGAGGATTTTTTAAGGGACTTAGAGTCTTTTGAGGTCGTATAATGTAGAATAAAATTTTGTAAATTATACTATTTTTTAGTGTTACTAAAAACTGATAAAATGAGACGACTATCCATTGCCATTTTCCTTCTTTTTCAAATAGTGACAATTTTTGGCTCGCCTATGTCAATATCACTCAATATCAAAACTGACCAATTTGGCTATCGCCCTAATGATACAAAAGTTGCCGTCATCGCTCAACCAAAAGTCGGGTTCAATGCACCGAGTACCTATACGCCTGGTACGACTTTTAAAGTGCGGCGTTGGGACAATAATATTGAAGTTTTTAGCGGAACGATAACGAGTTGGAAAAACGGCATTACGCATACACAATCAGGCGATAAAGTTTGGTGGTTTGACTTTTCAAATTTGACAACCGTAGGAGAGTATTATGTTGAAGATGTGCAAAATGGTTTAAGTTCAAGTAAATTCATTATACATAATGACGTATATACCACGCTTTTACGTGCAGCCACGCATGCCCTTTTTTATCAACGTTGTGGAACTGCAATATCAGCAGCACATGGCGGCACTTGGACTCACACCGCTTGTCACATCGCTACAAACCAAGATTTGGCGTGCCGAGATGTTGAAAATCAAGGTAATGCAGCAACAGCAAAAGACCTGTCAGGCGGCTGGCACGATGCAGGAGATTACAATAAATACGTCAATTATGCTTACACGCCCATCCATAATCTACTTTTTGCATATCAAGAGACCCCCTCAGTATTTACGGATGATTGGGGCATTCCTGAAAGTCAAAATGGTATTCCAGACCTTTTAGATGAAGTCAAATATGAATTGGATTGGCTTATAAAAATGCAGCAAGCCGATGGTTCTGTACTAAATAAGGTTTCAGTGACAGATTTTGCAACCGCTTCACCGCCCAATAATGATGTGGCAAAGCGTTTTTATGGAAAGGCTTCAACGAGTGCCACATTGACGGTTGCCTCTGTTTTTGCCCATGCTGCCTTGGTTTTTAAAACAATAAACCCAACTTATTCAGCAACTTTATTGGCAAAAGCCCAAAGTTCTTGGAATTGGGCAGTGCTAAACCCCTCAGTCATTTATCAAAACACGGGTTTTCAAAGCTCATCACCAGAAGTCACGACTTACGATATTTTAGCACGAAAAATTGGTGCTGCCGCTTTGCTTTTTGCCGCAACCAACCAAACGACTTATAAGACTTTTTTTGAAAGTAATTACGCAAGTTTACATTGCCTTCAATGGGAATATTTTTACTCTTTTGAAGCAACTTACAATGATATTGCCCTTTTTTATACAACAATTTCGGGTATTACGCCAGCCGTTGCGACGACAATTTTGTCAAGTTTTAAAAATTCAACGACCAATAACGCTGATTTTTATCCCGCCACTCTCAACGCCACAGATGCTTACCGAGCATATATGAAAGATGCAGACTATGTTTGGGGTAGTAATATGCAAAAAGCACTTATGGGTGTGATGTATGAAAACATGATTCGATACAATCAGAGTCCTTCGGAACACGGCCCTTTTCGCACGCAAGCACTTGATTATCTCCATTTTTTACATGGTGTCAATCCCCTCAGTATAGTCATGTTGTCCAATACAGGTTCTATTGGTGCGGACAATTTTGCGACTCAAATCTATCATGGATGGACAGGCGACGGTACGGCTTTTGACCTAAATCCCATTCCGGCACTTTTGACGGGCGGTATTAACAAAAATTTTACAGTAAAAACTATATCACCACCAGCTAATCAACCTATTCAAAAATCCTACAAAGATTGGAACACAAGCGACC
>JAYSQG010000189.1:0-11477 GCA_043721685.1 Saprospiraceae bacterium
CATTTCATTTCATTTCATTTCATTTCATTTCATTTCATTTCATTTCATTTCATTTCATTTCATTTCATTTCATTTCATTTCATTTCATTTCATTATAAATGGAAAGAAAGAATATTCATTTGGTATTGAATGTACATCAATATATGCTCATGCAAACGAAGCGTACGAGCGTAAGTATGAGCGCACTTTAAACAAAAGGGCTAATGCCGTCGGAATTTCGAACCTCCTTGACGACACCAGCCCGTGAATTAAATCACTTTTTAAAACGTTTGACAAATGAAAAAGTTGTCTCGTTCTCTTATGGCTTGTAGCGTCTTTAGTATGCTCGCTGTATTCATGATTTTTGGGTGTAAAAAAGACATTGTAACGTCTGTACCCCTTAGCGCCAAGAATGATTCTCCAAATATGGAAATTCTCAAAAATGGGGACCCCCTCAGTAAAATTTAGTGATTTGAATGTAAAAGTTAAAGTTGAAGATGGCAGCTTGCTTTTTGAAACCCTTGAAGATTTGCAGAAAGTAATTGATTTCTTAGGCAAAGCCACACCAACTGAAATAAGCAAATGGGAAAACAGTTTAGTTGGTTTTACATCTGTATCAAGGAACTATTTAGATGCAAGGGATTTGAAAAATGATATTGATATTCCCGATTTAAAATTACGATATAATGGTAAAGTTATCATTAAAGATGATGGTACGATTGAACCCTTTATCAGCAATGGTATTCATTTCGGTCGTATCATAAATGAAAAGGGTATCTATAAAATTGGGAAAACAATCGTTCAATACTATAATAATAGAGTGATATCAATTCCTGACGGTGATGAAAGAAAACTGCAAATAGCAATAAATACTTTAAAACAAGATACTTTGAATGGTATTTATATTCATCCATTAATATTAGGAGAAATACCACAAAATTCAAGTAATAATTCAGTACAAACACGTTCATTTTGTTCCGATGGATGCCCTATAAATGAAGATGGTAATGGCATAGGTTTTACTAAACAAGGTTTTGACGATGCGAACAGTTCACAATATAAAATGGTAGGGAAATCTCGAATAGTTGATAATTCAACAGTGACTCTAAACCCTAGTAGTGGTTGTGGCTATGCTTTTGTATTTATTCATATAAGTGTTAGTAATAGTATTACTCTTGAGAAGTGGGTCAAGCCTTTTCTGAAATCTTGGCAATGGCGTGAAATAACAACTGGATTTGCTTGGGGATATGGTTGGGATATTAATATGCGTATTAATAATTTTACTGGCTTTTATTATCCATCAGCTGCGGGTTCTCCAAGGAATGAAACAGGAGGATGGGCTTGGACGGTAAATGGTAGTGGGCATCTTGATGTACAAATTGTCTTATGGAATCAACTTATGTGCGATGGCATTTATTCTGATATGGTCAGAGCTATTGCCGACAATGGTTGGACAGTTTGTGCAAAACGAACTGGTTTAAGGGCTGAAGCTTCCCAAGCTGATTTAAGTCAAATTAAAATTGACACTTATTGCCAAAAATAACGAATTCATTGAAAATAAAGACAGGGCAGAAGCATAAATATTTTTCTGTCCTGTCTTTAAATACTTAAAAATATGTCACGATTACTAATATTTTGGGGCTTATTCATCTTTACAAGTTGTCAGCCAAAAATCGAATTTGAATCACAACAAGATGATACAAAATTAGTATTGTGGTGCTTTCTGCATCCTGATAGCGTTATTACAGCATCATTGACTAAAACTATCCCTGCTTTTAGTAATGAATCCAACAAAAAAGTAACGGATGGTACTGTTGTTATTTATGAAAATAACAATATTTTAGATACATTGCATAATGACGGTACAGATATATATACATCAAGTAAAGGATTAAGACCTAAAATAGGCAGTATTTATGCCATAAAAGCCCATAAAATAGGCTATAAAACGATAGAAACAGTGAACGATACTATGCCAATAAAACCTGTTATAAAAAGCTGGTCGACAATTGATTCATTTACGTATTCTCCATATACTCTAAATGGCAATAAAAAAGGGCTTTTAGCTTATATTCATTTAACAATAAATACGCGAAGCAATTTTCCTATTTATGGTGTTAGCCGAATGAAAGTTATAAACTTACCTTATGGAGATTATTTCAGTAGTGCTCCTGCTCCATTCTGTCCAATAAAAGGAGGCGTATCTGCACGAGGGTTTATCTATAATTATCAAGATTGCTCACATAATCAAAGCGAAATGAATATTTATGTTAATAATGTTTATCCAGAATATTTTAGGAAAGCTAAACTAAGATTTAGGCTCTGTGCCACAACCTACCAATATCAAGAATTTTATAAAGCTTATAATAAGTTTGTAAATGACTTTAGTGGTTCAAATGATATTGGTTTTGATTTATACTGGACTCCTGTAACATTTCCTGAATACATAAAAAATGGGTATGGCTTTTTTGGCTGTTATAATACATCAGACGAATTGGAAGTACATTTTTAAACTAAAAAAAATGAAAATATTTTATACTACACTTTTCTATTGTTTTCTTTCTAATATCCTCTCATCTCAAACGGCTACTATTAGTGGTTATATTCGGGATGAAAATGGCGAAACACTTGTTGGAGCTATCGCAGTGCATACCCAAAGCCATAAAGGAAACAGTAGTAATCAAAATGGCTTTTATAGTTTGACCGTCCCTATTGGTGACATTGAGTTGCAATATTCATTTATTGGATTCGAGAAAAAGAATCTACACATTCTTTTAAGAAAAGACACAATTATTAATATTGCCCTTCAATCCAGCACGCAAACCTTAAATGAAGTTGAGGTAAAATCAACAAAAGATATATTAACTGAAGGTATTAGTACCATAAAACTGTCTATTGAACAAATAAAAAAAATACCAGCAATTGGTGGTGAAGTAGATATAATAAAAGCATTGGGTCTTATGCCAGGTGTGAGTAATGGTACTGAGGGGTCTTCGGGTTTATATGTAAGAGGTGGTACGCCCGATCAAAATTTAATATTATTAGATGATGCAGTTGTCTATAATCCGAACCATTTACTTGGTTTTCTCTCTGTTTTCAATCCAGATGCTATAAAAAATGTAGAATTGATAAAAGGTGGTTTTCCTGCTCGTTATGGTGGCAGATTGTCTTCTGTTTTAGATATTACAATGCGTGAAGGCAATTATCAAAAAAGAAAAACAGAAATAGGCGTAGGTATTATCAGCTCTCGTTTCACTACTGAATGTCCTTTGATAAAAGATAAATTAAGCCTTTTGTTGTCGGCACGTACATCTTATTTGGGTTTATTGCTTTTACCGAGCCGTCTTGCTTACAAATCGGCAACGGGTACTGCTGAATATTTTAATTACTTTATGTATGATTTTAATGGTAAATTAAATTATAAAATTGACGATAAAAATCAGATTTATTTGAGCTTGTATCATGGGCAGGATATTTATGAAAATAAGGGTAAAACGCAGCATGATGGAGAGTCTAAGACAGCTCTTGATTGGGGTAATACAACTCTAACACTTAGGCACAACAGTATCTTATCGCCCAAAGTATTTTTTAAAAATATTTTAGTTTATTCAAAATTTTTCTATAAAACGAGTGATTACCAAGAACAAATAGATACAACATCAAAGCGGTTTTATGAATATCTTAATCAATCACAATTGAGTGACTATACATTTAGAAGTATGATTGATTATATGCCTAATGCCAATCACTATATTAAAATGGGTGCAGAAGGTATATTTCATCATTTTACCCCACAGAATAGCCAATTTATGACAAACGATACAGCTTTTACAAATGAAACAAAAAGAGAAGATTTAAAAGCTTTTGAACCTTCATTTTTTGCCGAAGACAATTGGACATTTGGCAACTTTAAAGCAAATTATGGCTTAAGATTTAATATGTACAGTCTTATAAATAAGAAATATTATTCGTTCGAACCTCGAATAAGTTTGTCATATAAAATTATAAATGATTTATCCCTCAAGTTGGCTTATTCTAAAATGCAGCAGAATATCCATTTATTAACAAATAGTGGTGTAGGGCTGCAAAATGATATTTGGGTACCGAGTACAGCCAATGTTAAACCTCAAAAATCTCAACAATGGACTGTTGGACTTTCAAAATTTTTCCCAAAACAGAATTTTGAATTAAGTATTGAAGCCTATAAAAAGTATTTTAGTGACATTATTGATTACAAAGAAGGTGTTAATGTTATAGTTAATTTAGTTGGTTGGGAAACGACAATTCAAAAAAGTGGTAAAGGCTATTCACAGGGATTAGAATTTTTAATACATAAAAAAACAGGACGATTAAGTGGGTTTGCATCCTATACTTTAGCAAAAAGTGTTCGTCAATTTGATAGTATAAACTTAGGGAAAGAATATCCTTTTCGTTATGATAATCGGCACACGTTTAATATTACAGGTAACTATCAACTTAATAAAAAATGGGATTTATCGGCTACTTGGGTTTTCAAAAGTGGCGACCCTATTACTTTACCATTGTACTCTATCGCTGACGACCCTTTTAATACAACATCAAGAACAAAATTTGAAAGTTTCCCAATATATACGACAAGGAATGGTTATCGTCTCCCAGCCTATCATAGAGCAGACATTGGCTTGAATTACACTTCTACCTCTAATAAAGGGCGAATACGAAAGTGGAATTTTAGTATTTTCAACCTTTACAATAGAAGAAATATTCTCTATATCAAAGTCGTAAGCGAAGCCTATGATTATAATGTTCAAACGGGTCAAATCAAAAGGAGACAGCTATTAGTACCTAAATCATTATTCCCTATTATTCCATCCGTCAGCTACTCCATTTCTTTTTGATATTGAAAGCGATTTCAACATATTAAAGGCATATATTTCTCGCTGTATTGAAATAGGCATTCATTGTTTAGTTTTTCACTAAATATTTTTGATATTTGTGTTTATCTATAAACTAATCAACAACAATGAAAGTCAACTACACCATTCTTCTCCTATGCTTTTGCATAAACCTTTTTTCTCAACAAATCCCATTGCCCGAACATCCACGTCCCGATTTTGAAAGAGCTAATTGGTTGAACCTCAATGGTTCATGGGATTTTGAATTTGACAGTTTGAATGTCGGTTTGACAAAGAACTGGCAAAACGGACAGGCCGCTTTTTCAAAAAAAATAAACGTCCCTTTTCCGTGGGGTTCACCGTTGTCGGGTGTCAAAGACGAAGCCGATTTTGTTTGGTACAAACGCACCATCACAGTGCCTAATGCGTGGACAAATCAACGTGTTTTCGTAACCATTGGCGCATCAGATTGGGAAACAACGGTTTGGCTTGATGGAGTTTTGGTCGGTAAACATCAAGGCGGTTACACGCCTTTTTCCTTTGAATTGACTTCAAATGTCAAAAAAGGGATCCCTCAGTATTTGGTCATCAGAGTAGATGATAAACGGCGTGATTTTACACTTTATGGTAAACAAGGCTATGGCAATGCACGGGGTTTGTGGCAAACGATTTACTTAGAAGGTCGTGCCACTACGTACTTAGAAACGGTGCATTTTACGCCAAATATTGACAATAACACGGTGAAAGCAGAGATTTCGTTGTCAAACGAATTAAAAGATGCGTCTGAAATTACCTTCAAAATTAAAACGCCTAACGCTGAAATTATCAAAAAGTACCCCCTCAGTAAAAATGCTCAAAAAGGCAGTTTTGACATCGAAATACCCAATCCACGTCTTTGGAATTTGGACGACCCATTTTTATATGAAACAGAAGTGAGCATCGGCGATGATGTTGTGAAATCGTATTTCGGTATGCGTAAAATATCTGTTGTTAACTTGCCAAATACCGCTTATCCGTACATCGCCTTGAACAATCAACCCATTTATTTGCAATTGACGCTTGACCAATCTTATCATCCAGAAGGTTTTTATACCTTTCCGACTGATGATTTTATGAAAAGAGAAATACAGTTGTGTAAAGACATTGGCTTGAATGGTTTGCGGACGCATATCAAAGTGGATGTGCCACGTAAATTGTATTGGGCTGATAAATTGGGTTTGTTGGTGATGGCTGATTTGCCCAATTCATGGGGTGAACCCGATGAACATGCACAAGCCGAATCGGAATACACCTTGCGTGAAATGATAAAAAGGGATTATAACCACCCTGCTATTTTTTCATGGATAACTTTCAATGAAACATGGGGTTTGCGGACAAAAGTGATGGAAAATGGTAAAGAAACGTCTCAATATTTGCCAAAAACGCAGAATTGGGTCGCTTCGATGTATTATCTCGCCAAATCGCTTGACCAAACACGTTTGGTTGAAGACAACTCAATTTGCTGCGGACGTGGGCATACGGAGACGGATATTAACTCATGGCATGAGTATTTGCCCGGTTGGGGTTGGGAAGAACATTTGGCAATGATTGATAAAAATACTTACGAAGGCAGCACTTTTCACTTTGAAAAAGGCTTCAAACAAGGCTATCAACCGAATATCAACTCTGAATGTGGCAATGTTTGGGGATATGACGGCAGCACAGGCGATGTGGATTGGTCTTGGGATTATCACCGCATGATGAACACGTTTCGCAAATATCCAAAGGTTGCGGGTTGGCTTTATACCGAACACCATGACGTGATAAATGAGTGGAATGGCTATTGGCGTTTTGACCGCAGCAAGAAATTTACGGGCTTGGAAGATATGGTTTCGGGCATGACGGACAAGGATTTTCATTCAGATTTTTATTTGTCAACTGGCAATGAAATTTGTAAAACTTTGAAAGCCAATGAAATACTTGAAGTGCCGCTTATCATTTCTGTGATGTCTGGAAAACAGATAAAAGGCAATCAGCTTTTCATTGACTACACAGTTGATTTTACAGATAAAACAGGTGAAACACAGACTTTGGCGACGGGTAAAATGCCGTTTGATTATCAGCCGTGGATGCAAAAAAACCTCAATTCTTTACAAATTAAAATGCCTGAAATAGCGGGTTTGGGCATTGTTAAAATGACTTTACAAGATGCGGATGGCAAGGCTCTACACCATAATTTCTTTAATTTTGTTGTAAAATCAGAGAAAAACAAAGCGAATACAACTGTTTTTGAAGTAAAACCAAAGGATTATAAAAAAGGGGAGTGGTCGCTGAAAAAATGGGATGTTTTGGACGGTTTGAAAGTCAATGGTGCGGGCAAAGGCTATTTTGAATATCAAATTCCGATTTCGAAAAGTGTTAAAATAAACAAGGCAAAAGAAGCATACGTCCTTTTTGAAGCTTCTGCCAAACAGCTTTTTGATAAAGACAAAGGGGAGGATTTTAATAAAAATCAAGACTATATGCTTGGCGCAAAAGTGTCGCCACATAAAAACCCAAATGCTTATCCGATGACGGATGAAAAAACGACCCCCTCAGTAATCAGCGTTTTTGTCAATGGTGTGAAAGCTAAAACAATGACATTAGCAGATGACCCTGCTGACCATCGTGGCGTTTTGTCGTGGCATAATCAATTGAAAGACAAGAAGTTGCGAGAAGCGGGTTCGTATGGTTATTTGATAAAAATTCCTTTGTCCAAAGCAGATTTGAAAAAAGCCGTTCGTCAAGGGTTTGTTACTTTAAAAATACAAGCGGATACTGAGGGGGGGCTTGCGATTTATGGCGAGGACTTTGGGCGGTATCCTGTGAATCCGAGTGTGGTTATTAAGTGATAAAAAACGGCAACAGAACATTTCTCTGTTGCCGTTTTTATGCGTCTTCTTTCAATATCTTGATAAGTTTAAACACTTCTGCTCGTGGATATTTTATTCCAAAATATGAACGATTCAATTCTAAAAAATCAGCGTTCAACAAGGCATTAAGCTGTTTCGGTTTTAAATGCTCATAAATAGCCTTTTGAGTATAGTATTTTTCTTCTTTGGAGTAATCATTTATATGTTTTTTTAGATAATTAGCAACACTATCGCAATTATCAAAAGGTTTTGATGTCTTTTCATAATGCACTAAAAACCAAATTTCAAAACAAGGATTACATTCAAAAATGGATACTCTTTCTGTTTTTAAGAGTTTATTTTTCCGAATTTTATATTTTTCTGCCTCATTTTTAGAAATAACGGTATCAAAATCTATCAAACAATAAATATGCGTATATTCTTCGTTAGAAAGCAATTTATCAACAGTATCAAAAACAGTACTCCATGAACCTGATTTTGGGAGTTTGGGTTCAATATTCGATTTTAACTTTTCAGATGTTTTCATCTGGTCGAAATACAATTTTTCACACAAACCGTCTCCTACTATGGCAGTACCTTTACTTACAGGTTTTCTGAATTTAATTTTCCTTGCCATTGTTTTTCGTTTTAGATTTTATGAAAAGATGCTGCCTAAATTAGGTTTTGCCCCCAATTTGCCTGTTTCATAAACATTGAGCAAAGAAGATGATTTTCTAATGACACTTGTATCAAAATCGGCTGCAGAATATAGTTCTGTTGCACCATTTTCATTTTTTTGTGTAAACCAAACAGCGTCTCGACGGATTACGTCTTGTTCGCCCAAGAAATCAATATTGTGAGTAGTAACCAATAACTGCGATTGTTTTGATTGAACTAAAAACCGTAGAATGTAATTTTGTGCTAAATCAGGATGCAAAGACGACTCAAATTCGTCAATGGCAATAAATTTTGGTTCAGCTAAAATTGTAGCTAATATACCTCCTAATCCATAATAACGTAAAGTACCTTGTGATTCTAATCGTTGTGGAAAAAGAACAGATATATTTTTACTGCTTCTGTCTTTACCAATATGACTAAATTCAGTTTTTACTTGTTTTAATTTTTTATCAAGAAAACCTTTATTTTTAAGTTCATCGCCTAATGGAGATTCCATAAGTGATTTAATTTGATTTTCATCTAATTCAATCTCTTCTTTAGAAATATCAATATCATTAATTTGAATATCTGCATATTTAAGTAGATTAGTAACTTCTGATTTAATTTTTTCAGAAGAATCAATCCTATGAGTAGTCCAACCTATAAGATTTGTTTTAGGTGTAACCATTGGCATTAGATAAGCATCAAACCAATTATAAACAGTTTTTAATTCTTTGAAATCAATATTGGCTTTTGAAAAAGTGCCTAATACTGTGTTGTTCCAAAGAGTTAGACCTTCAAGTTTTAGGCGATTTTTTGAGTCACCTTCTTTGCCAGAATATTTAATTTCAACGGTTTGATTTTCAATATCTGTTTCTCTTTCAAAAAATTTGCCTTCCCGCCCATTAGGAGAGTGGTATAAAATTTCAGATAGAATATATTTTTGATTAAACGTTAAAAGATAACGATACTTTACACCTTCTTGAATAAAAGACAATTCCATCGAACTTGTTTTATCGTCCGAGTCACTATCAAGAAGAAAAGGCTCAAAAGAAATAGTATCTGAATTGTTTTGTGCCGGTTTTTTTACTAAATCACGTAAAAATTCTAATGCTTTCAAAACGGTAGATTTACCCGAAGCATTTGGACCAAATATCATCGCCAATTTCAATAACCTAAGTTTTGGAATTGGTTCAAAAGTATAATATTGTGCTAAAGTATTGTCTTTGGTTGCTTCAAAACTCAAAGTTTGCTTTTCTCTAATAGAGCCAAAATTTGAAACACTGAATTCTATAATCATTTTTAAAAATATTTTAAGTCTTAAATTTGCTGATATTGTGCAAATGTATACTTTAAAATACTTTTAAACAAGTTTTTATTTAATTTTTATTCTCGGCCTCTGTATTTACCCCTAAATATTCCAACGCCAACATCATCAATTTTTCAGCCGCTACCCTTGATTTCAAAGCAGTAAAATCACGAGGCGTATTGTCGCCCACTTCATAAACCAAGGCTTCAGCATTAAAGTCTCGATTGAAAAAGGCTTTTGAAATGACACCGCCTGGGGTTTTACTGGGGCGTGCATTGACTTTATAATTAGGAATCGCTTGCTCCAACTCGGTGAACCAACGGGGTATCAAACCTTCCATATTCGTTGGTTTTTCAGTCGTGTTGGTGTAAAAAATATCGTCCCACGTTGAGTGAAAATCAATGCCGAAATAGAGCTTACGTACCGTTCCATTTATCTTTTTTCTTAAAAAATCACGCACTATTTGTGTTTCGGGTTGATTAAAATCTAACCAATCACGATTGAGGTCAATGCCGCCTGTGTTGTGCCGCCAATGCCCATTGTCAACGCCATCAGGGTTCATCATTGGAACGACAAAAACAGTATAATTTTTCCTAAACTGACGGGCTGATTCAGTATCGGCACACAGCGATTCAACGAAGGATTGTAGAGCCAATTGACCTGTGACTTCAGGTGGATGAAGGCGACCAATGACGAGTATTATTTTCGAATCGGTTTTGTCTTCACCAATACGTAAGCAATGCAAAGGTCGGTTTTGAGGCGTTTTGCCTATGATTTCTCTTGAAACAAAGGATTTTTTAGTCAATTGCTTCGACCATTTTCCAATGATTTTAGAAGTCAACATCTCCTGTGCAGCAACCCAAATTGGACGGTCATCTGCTCTTATGCGAATATAAGCCGATTCTGAAAGGGCATTTTCTTGAAAACTACCCACTTTGGTTGTATCTTTTTCAAGGCGACAATCGGAGGAATCGACGGCCTGCCAAACCTTTCCATCTCGACTGATTTTAGGAAAATAACGGTGTTTGGCATTGAGGTAAGTCAGATGAACCCAAACGGTGCGCGGTGTCTTCGAAGTGACTTTGAAGGCATACCATGCGCTCGGATTGATAGGATAATTTTCAGCGGCTATGATTGCTGTAAACAGGGTGTCATTGTCTTGCGTGATGCCGTTGAGCCTTGCGCCGTCGAAATCGTTGTCGAAAGTGATATTGCCAAAGCTTTTTTTGCCCCGCCATTGTGGTATGATGGCGTGGTTGCGCGTATCCACCTTTTCGGCGATGGGAGCTTGCCCTTCAAATTTTGGTTTTGTGGTTTGAGCGACCCCCTCAGTATAAAGGGCAAAAAACAAGAGAATACAGTATATTCTATTCATTTTCAGATTGATTAAGTTAAAAATCCAAAAGTATCAATTAACGCATCATTTTACGGGCTTTCTATTTATGTTTGTGAAAGGAAAAAATACCAGCGACACATGAAGGGCTTCGAAAATGCACATGATGAGGGGACAATTGGCAAGCGTTGAAAGACGGGAAGCCTGAAGGTGAAGCAGAGTTTTCGGTTCAACATTATGATTCGCCGAATGGTGAGGCTCAAAAGTTTGTGGTCAATGTGGAGGGGGGTAAATACCCCGAGCGTTTGATATATGCCCAAACGGAAATAAATGGCAATCCGAATTTACCAAAGCCGATTCCAGATGTTTTTCAAGTGACGGAGGTGAATAAATAGCCCCCTCAGTATTTTTGACAGTGAACAGTGTCGGGGGGGGGGGAAGTGACCCCCCCCCCG
>JAYSQG010000190.1:0-8744 GCA_043721685.1 Saprospiraceae bacterium
AGAGTTTGTGCCGCCAGTTGCTGCACTCCAGCCACCCGTTCCAGTGGTGCTTTGTTCCCATGAATAAGAAACTGTTCCCGTACCTGAACCACTCGTCAAAACAACACTCATTGTTAAAGTACCACCCACACACTCAGTAATCGACTGTGGTTGCGTTTGGATTGTTAAATTTGGAACAACAGTCAATGCTTGAACATTGGATGTTCCTAAATCACAATCTAGACCTGAACAGGTATAAGTAGCGCGATAATAAGTTGTCGTTGTTAAAGAAACTGGTGCGAATGTCGTGCTGTTTGCTCCAGATATGTTAGCCCAACCAGTACTTCCATCAAGGCTATATTGCCATTGAATCGTACATGAACCTGTACCGCCCGCAGGTACGGCTGTTAATGTGGCTGTGCCACCAGAACAAATTGTCGAAGAACCCGAAATCGTGATAGTTGGGTCATTGACAACCGTAATGGAGACTTCATTTGAGGTTGAGCACTGAGCATAAGTTTCACTCAAAAACGATAGGGATAATAAAAGCCCGAAAGCAATTTTTTTGAAAATGTTTAATTGGTTCATAAACGAGTATGTTAATTTTTACAAATATTTGTCTGGACAAGAAAAAGACGTTTAAAAAAAAAGGAAACAAGTTCTACACAAGACAAAAATCTTTCCAAAGTGAAAGTTGTCATTAAGTATGTGGATAAAATATTCAACTATAATTTACTTAATTTTAAATTTTAGTCAACATTGTGTTTCTATATGTTTGCAAAAAGCCTGAAAAAGGACTTGGAAAGCGAAAAAAGGTACTCAATTCTTAGAAAATTTCTTTTTTTATAAAATAATAGACAAAGTCACATAAAAACCCCCTTCATTTCATCTATAAAAACCAGCTTCTTGTGACAAGCATTACCCCTCAGTATAGGAAATATTAAACTATATTTATCCATATAAATAGGCATAATTGTTTTGTTATATCTTTAAGAAAAAGGGGATAAAACAAGCATATTTCACATAGATTGAGAGAATTTATTGAAACCATATAACATAAATAGGGCATTATACATGATAGCATTTTGAATATCTATGAGTTTTCAACTTAAAGAATTTTGGAAAAAGTTGACACATTTTCGCAGGGCTAATTATGTCAGCCATTTCATGCTGAAAACGTACTGTTTTTACTGATATGAAGTGGTGATAAAGCTTAATTTATGAATATTGAAGCGGGCGTTAATGGACGACATTCATGGATATTAATCAATCCGAGCGTCTTAAGTGAAGTGCTAAATCGAGTAAAAAAGATATTTTACTGAGGGGTATGCCATGGTTGGAAATAAACAAAAAAAACACCTGTGAGGAATCAAATCCAACACAGGCGTTTGTATTTTAAGAACAGGGAATAAGAAACAAACAAATGACTGAATTTTGTAAAAATATTGAAAATCAATGCTTTACACATTCGTCATTCATTATTCGACCCTCACCATTCACTTATATATGTCTGTTAATACAGTTCAAATCTTCAAAAGCACCTTTTAAGCGCTCAACAAAAGATTTTTCTGCTGCACGTAACCATTTACGTGGGTCGTAATTGCTCTTGTTTGGCTTGTCTTCGCCATCAGGATTGCCGATTTGACCTTGAAGGTAGCCACGTTTAGCCGCTTCATAAGTCCGAACACCGTCCCAATATGCCCATTGCATATCCGTATCAATGTTCATTTTGATAGCACCGTATTCAATCGCTTCACGGATTTCTTCGCGAGACGAACCGCTACCACCGTGGAAAACGAAATTGATAGGTAAATCAGAGGTAAGGTTCAATTGCTCCTTGACAAATTCTTGTGAATTTTTCAAAATAACGGGTTGCAATTTCACATTACCTGGCTTATAAACACCATGCACGTTGCCAAAAGCAGCTGCAATAGTAAAGTTAGGTGAAATAGCAGACAATTTTTGGTAAGCATAAAACACCTCAGAAGGCTGAGTATAAAGTTTTGATGAGTCAACATCAGAGTTGTCAACACCATCTTCTTCACCACCTGTTACACCGAGTTCGATTTCGAGAGTCATGCCCATTTTTGCCATGCGCTCAAAGTATTGCACACAGATTTCCATGTTTTCCTCAATTGACTCTTCTGACAAATCGAGCATGTGCGAAGAATACAATGGGAAACCGCGCAATTTGAAAAACTCCTCACTCGCTGTTAACAAACCATCAATCCAAGGCAATAGTTTTTTAGCGCAGTGGTCAGTATGTAAAATGACAGGAACGCCATAGGCTTTAGCCATCGTATGCACATGCATCGCACCCGCAATACCACCAAGAATCGAGGCTTTTTGCCCCTCGTTGCTCAAGCCTTGACCCGCATTAAACGATGCACCGCCATTTGAAAATTGAATAATCACAGGCGAATTAACCGCTTTTGCCGTTTCAAGAACCGCATTTACCGTGCTGCTGCTGATCACATTGACCGCAGGCAGGGCGAAATTGTTCTCATTCGCGTAGTTGAATAAATCGGTCACTTCTTGACCATGAAGCACACCGCTTCTGAATTTAGTAGCCATTTAATACTATTTTATTGTTTGATAATTCGTTACTTGTTAATCGTTATTGGTTAATCGTTATTGGTTAATCGTTATTCGTTATTCGTTAATCGTTATTCGTTAATCGTTAATCGTTATTCGTTAATCGTTATTGGTTAATCGTTATTCGTAACACAATTGACTAATAACGAATAACCAATAACGATTAACGAATAACCAATTAAACAATCCCTTTTTCCGTCAACCATCTTTCAGCGTCCAAGGCAGCCATACAGCCCATGCCCGCAGCCGTTACTGCTTGACGATAGACCTTATCGGCAGCATCGCCAGAGACGAAAACGCCTTCGATATTTGTTAGAGATGTACCTGCTTTGTTGATAATATAACCCGTGTCATCCAGCGTCAACCAACCTTTAAAAATGTCGGTATTCGGTTTGTGTCCTATCGCTACAAAAAAACCAGTGACCGGTAGTTCTGTTACCTCTCCTGTTTTGTTGTTTTTTATGCGCACACCTGTTACTTCGTCTTCACCAAGGATTTCTTCTGTTTCCGTATTCCAGTGAACAACAAGATTGGGTGTATTAAGGACGCGTTCTTGCATGATTTTCGAAGCCCTCATTTCGTCCCGACGGACAATGAGGTGTACTTTTTTGCACAACTTCGCTAAGTAAGTTGACTCCTCTGCCGCCGTATCACCGCCGCCAACAATAGCGACTTCTTGATTGCGGAAGAAAAAACCATCGCAAACAGCACAGGCAGAAACGCCCTTGTTTTGCAACCGCAATTCTGACTCCAATCCCAACCATTTAGCACTTGCGCCTGTGGCAATAATGACCGCATCGGCTTTGATTTCAGTGCCCCCCTCAGTAAAAAGTCTGTGTGGGGTTGTTGTAAAATCAACTTTACTGATAAGTTCGTAGCGAATATCTGTTCCAAAACGCTCCGCTTGTTTTTTAAAATCCTCCATCATGACGGGACCATGAATCCCTTCAGGATAACCCGGATAGTTTTCGACATCGTTTGTAATCATCAACTGACCACCAGGCTCTTGACCTGTGTACAAAATAGGTTTGATACCTGCTCTTGCAGCATAAATTGCCGCCGTATAACCTGCAGGCCCTGAACCAATAATAACGCAATGATGATGCTCCATTTCTTTTATGAATTTTTTAAAGTTAAAAAGGCGCGGCAAAGTTAATACTTTTCCGCGCCTTTTTAATTTTATGGATATGTTTTACTGTTAGACAGCTGGCTTTTTTATCCTTATATTTTTCCATTATTAGTAAAAAAAAGGGGGAGTGGGGGGTAAAGGGAGTAAAAGTAATAAGCGTTTATTCTGTGTATGTTTGTTAATATTGTCTTGTCCAATTGAAAAATAGTATCAAAAAAGTGATTAAAAATAATCTCTTTGTTTTTCTGATAATGCAAAGGTAAGCACACAAACACCGTTCTGCAAAATTTGTAACAGGATTTTTTGCGCCTGTTCAATCAATATACCGTATATGGATTAGGTGATTTTTAGGATATTGTATTATAATTGTTATATAATAATTATAACTACCTAACAATGATTGTTTTAAAAATGCTAATTTGTGAACATTTTAAACTAACCAATAAGTGTTAGTACATCTTTTTTTCTTTTTTGTGCAGAAAAAAGAAATTTTGTGACATTTTTTCGGTCAAAAACTAATTTTGTGAGATGCGATTATATAAAGCGTTGATAATATCAACAACGATATCTTCACTGTCAGAAATTTGTTCGATTATTAAAGTGGCTTTTTCGTAAAATATAGCGCGTTCGGCTATTTTACTTTCAATAAAATGCAATAAATCGGCATCTGTACGACCTGCAAGTAGGGGTCTTTTGTGCGTTTCATTATTGAGTCGAGACAGCAATAATTCGGGCGACGCTTTGAGATAAATCGTAACGCCTTGCTCATTCATCCAATCCATATTTTTGTGAAAACAAGCCGCTCCCCCACCCGTTGCGATGACGATATCGTCCCATTTGCCAAGCCCCCTCAGTATATCACTTTCTAATTGACGAAAATATGTTTCTCCTTTATTTTCAAATATTCGAGCAATTTTGACCCCCTCAGTATTTTCGATGATATTGTCAACATCAACAAATTGAAAGCTCAATTTGGCAGCTAACGGTCGTCCGATATAGCTCTTGCCACTGCCCATAAAGCCTACTAAAAATATTCTCACTTAAATTTACTTTTTAATTTCAAAAAAGGTTTTTCTAAAAATTCATACGACACCGCCGATAATAAAATGGAAAACAATGTCGCCCAAAAAGGGAATAAAAAATGAAACATCGGATTCCGTTCAATCAACGGTGAACCTAAACCTTGCATCAAAACATACTCCACGACGCGCACCGCAAAAATGTGATACACATAAATACCAAACGAAATTTTGCCCAAATACTTCAATAAACTAAATTCAAAATTAAAAACGGAATGTTGCGCAATAGCGGACGCAATGATGCCCACTGATATCAATGTGTTGGCAATCTGCTCATTCCCTTCTTTATGATTTTCTGGATAGAAGTGGTCGCCCATTAAAAACATCAACATCGGCAGCAAAACGGACACTTGAAGCACCCAACTCAATTTTTTTGACAACGGATAATGAGGGGTCATAAAACCATGATACAGCAACCACGCAAACAGCGCACCCGCTCCAAATTGCAAAAACCGATTGGCTGTAAAGTTGTATTGAAAACTGTGGAAAGTTGGAAACCAACTATTCGGCGGCAAATTGAGGAGCAAACCAATAGCAACAAAAAAAAGAATGATAGGCAACAATCGTTTCCTAAAAATCCAAAAAACGGGTGCCCACAACAAATAAAACTGCTCCTCGACTGCCAAAGACCAAAAATGCCCAACTTGAAATTGGTTGCCATGATGCCACATTGTTTGAAAATTGATACTAAAAGTACCCAAATACCATAAATTTTCAAGCAATTGCGAAGTAGGCTGAACTGTTGGCGGGTAGCCTAACCAACCGCCAAAAAATTGGCTAAAGGTTGTGCCACATATAATATAGGTGATGCCTACTGCAAAATAGAGAGGCCAAATCCTTAAAAAGCGGCGCATATAAAAATTGCGCACTTTGACCGTTTTCGTTACTTCTATCTCTTTCATCAACAAAAAACTGATGAGGAAACCACTCAAAACGAAGAAAAAATCAACGCCAAAACTGCCTAATTTATCGGCAAAAGGCGAATAAACGCGAATACCTATTGCGTCGCTCCCTTTAAAAAGCATGGATTGACAATGCCCAATGATGACGGCAAACGCCGCCCAAAAACGCAACCCGTCTAAGTTTTTAAAATAAATATCTTCTTTTTTACCCGCATTCATGCCGCAAATGTAGTTCAATCTTTCAGCAATTTGTCCACCACTTTTCGCACGCCTGTTGTCGCGGGTTCAGCTATGACCGTTAAGTTTTTACGTCGATTCAATTCGTAATTGAGGGCGGGCTTTGGGTCAACATAATAAATGTCCGCCTTGCCATGTGCAAAACTGACCAAACCAGCGGCGGGATAAACTTGCATCGAGCTGCCTACAACTATGACAATTTTAGCTTCCGAAACAGCTTGCGCCGCATATTGAATCATCGGCACATCTTCGCCAAACCAAACGATTTGTGGGCGCAATTGCGAACCATCTCCAGCTTTATCACCTATGTTTATATCATCTTGACAGTCATAAATTAAATCAGGGTTGATCGATGAGCGTGATTTACGGAGTTCACCATGCAAATGAATGACCTTAGAACTGCCCGCACGCTCGTGCAAATCGTCCACATTTTGGGTGATAACGGTGATTTTATAGTGTTTTTCTAATTCAACCAAAGCAATATGCCCTGCATTGGGCTCAACTTCAAAAAGTTGGCGGCGACGGTCGTTGTAAAATTTCAATACTAGGGCGGGGTCTTTATGAAAGCCTTCGGGGGTGGCGACCTCTTCAATTCGGTGATTTTCCCACAAACCATCGGCATCACGGAAGGTTTTTATGCCACTTTCGGCACTGATGCCTGCACCTGTCAAAACGACTATTTTATCCATAGCTCGATAAATTAATTTGACGTAATAAAATATCTTAAAAATTTATTTTGACTTAATTAAATATTCAAATTAAAAAATTTGACTTAACAAAATATCTAATTTTAAACAAATTGACTTTTAGCCATAATATAAAACAGAACAATAAAATGCATTTTTTGTCATTCTGAACGCAGTGAAAGAATCAAAATGCAATTTTTATACAGATTCTTTCACTGCGTTCAGAATGACAAAAAAAAAGCTTGTTGTTAATCCAAATCGAGCAAACCTTCGGGTAATTCCATCATTATTTTCTGCCCTTCGTCATCGCGTTTGATGACGAAAGCCGCATTTAAAGGAATTAAAACTTCACGGTTTTCAAACTCAATAACCGCCATTTCTTGTTGTGGATATTCCAAAATATCTATGATACTGCCTATTTCTTTGTCGCCATCATAAAGGGTGTAACCGATGCATTTTTCGTATTCCAAACCATCATTTTCCACTTCAAATTCACGGAAATCATCGGGAATAATGTCTTCTTCACGCAAGAAAAGTTCTTTATTAGCAATATATAATGCGCTTTCTGGATTGTCTATATCCTCAAATTTGCCAATCGTCATATTGCCAACACGAATGTCGTCCACAAAAAAAGGCGTTGGTTTGCCCTTGATTTGAAGAATGACCACTTCTGTATTCATTAAGTCTTCAAGATAACGCTCGGTTACTTGCAACTTGATTTCGCCTTTTAAACCGTGTGGTTTTTTTGTATAACCTATCGATATTAATTTTCCTATCACTTATTTTTATTTTTAAATCAAAATTAAACACGCGCCTTCCAAATCACTTCGGTTGCGCCTAAATCTTGTCCAACTTTCCGACCCAATACAAAAAGGTAGTCGGAGAGCCGATTGAGGTATTTTATACTGAGGGGGTCAATTTTTTCGAAGCTGTCCAATGCAACCGTTAAACGTTCCGCTCGACGGCAAACGGTACGTGCAACATTGCAAAAAGAAACCGTTTGATGACCACCTGGCAAGATGAAATTCTTCAAAGGAGGTAACGCCAATTCCATCGTATCTATCTCATTTTCAAGTAATTGTATATCTTCTATTTTTAAATCAGGAACCATCATGTTCTTTGATGGGTCGCTAGCAAGGACAGAACCGATGGTGAATAAACGGTCTTGAACTTCCTTTAAAACGGCTTTATACTGAGGGGTCTCGATGAGGTCGGCGAGCAAACCGATATACGAATTGAGCTCATCAACAGTGCCATACGCTTCTACGCGCAAATGACTTTTTGGCACGCGTGCGCCACCGAAAAGTGATGTTTCGCCTGAATCGCCTGTTTTAGTATAAATTTTAAAAGCCATTTAACTAATGATGAATGATGAATGATGAATTTTACGAATAAAAAAACCTGTGCGGCAAAGTTAGGCAGCGCACAGGTTTTAAAGGTATTTTTTCTATTAAAGTTAATTTTATAACCTCAATTTAAGACAAACTTATAGCCGACACCTCTTATAGATAGAAAAAAACGCGGATTGGCTGGGTCTTGCTCAAAATATTTTCGGAAGGACAGTATAAAATTGTCAATGGTTCGTGTCGTTGGAAAAACATCGTAGCCCCAAACGAATTGCAATATTTGATTGCGGGAAACGACTTCATTTTTGCGCTCAACCAACAGTTTCAACAACATGGCTTCTTTTTTAGTCATGTTGAAGGCTCCTTGATTGCCAACGGCTTCAAAAGTGGCAAAATTGACTTTGTTGTTGCCAAATGAAAACACTTCTGATTCGTCGTGTGCCTGCCGATTGCTGCGTTTTAGTAGATTTTGAATGCGTAACAACAGCTCTTCGAGGGTAAATGGCTTCGTTAAGTAATCATCTGCCCCTTTTTTCAAGCCCATGATGCGGTCTTGCGAAGTGTCTTTGGCGGTCAAAAAAATGACGGGAACGCTTGTATTTGAGAGCCTAATTTGCTCACAAACTTCAAAACCATTCATTTCAGGCATCATCACATCAAGGATTATGAGGTCGAAATGCTGTTCATGAAACAGGTGTACGGCTTCTCTGCCATTGTCGGTCTCAACAACTTCGTAGTTTTCAAGTTCGAGGTTGAGTTTAACTATATCGCGGATATTTTCTTCGTCTTCT
>JAYSQG010000191.1:0-4463 GCA_043721685.1 Saprospiraceae bacterium
AGAATGGCAATAGTAGGTGCAGGTGTTGATGAAAAAACGGCGGGCTATTATTTAGGTGTTTATGGTTTGTTATTTATGATTGGACGGTTTGCAGGCACAGCGATTATGCGTTTTGTGAAACCGGAAAAACTGTTGAGTATATATTCTGTTGCGTGCATTTTATTGAGTTCAATTGCCATTTTTACTGAGGGGAAGTTTGTTGTTTTGGCATTGGGTGGTTTAGGCTTTTTCATGTCTATTATGTTCCCAACCATTTTTTCATTGGGCATTGTGGGCTTGAAAGACGAGACAAAACCCGCTTCTTCCTTAATTGTTATGGCAATTATTGGTGGTGCGATTTTCCCCGTTATCATGGGTGGCATTATTGATAGTTCAGGCGATAATATTCAAGCGGGTTATATTGTGCCGTTGGTTTGTTACTTTTTTGTCCTGTATTTTGGCTTGGTTGGACATAAAGTAAAAACTGTAAATAATTGATAATCAACACATAGTCACATAGGGCACATAGTTTTTTTATTCTAAAAAATAAAAACTATGTGCCCTATGTAACTATGTGTTAAACAAAATAAAATGAAAAGATACACCCTCGCGCTCGACCTTGTAGATGACGAAAAACTCATTGCAGAATACGAGCAATACCACGAAAAAATCTGGACGGAAATACGCGACAGTATCACTAGTTCAGGCATTACCGATATGGAAATTTACCGTCTCGGCAACCGTTTGTTTATGATTATGGAAACGACAGATGATTTTTCTTTTGAAGAAAAAGGTAAAATGGATGCCGAAAATCCAAAAGTGCAACAGTGGGAAAACTTGATGTGGAAATACCAACAAGCCTTGCCGATGGCAAAACAAGGCGAAAAATGGTTGTTGATGAATAAAATATTTGACTTAAAAACGCAATGAAAGTAGGCTTATTTGTTCCGTGTTATATTGACCAATTCTACCCAAAAGTAGCGATTGCAACGCTCGAATTGCTGGAAAAACATGGCTGCGAAGTCCATTTTCCGACAAACCAAACCTGTTGTGGGCAGCCGATGGCAAACTCTGGTTTTGAGCATTTGGCGATGGGTTGCAATAATCTTTTCGTAGATAATTTCAAGGACTACGATTATATCGTTTGTCCTTCGGGCAGTTGCACGCTGCATATCAAAGAGCATTTGCACAGCGATACAGATGAGGGTACAGCGACGCAAATCCGCAAAAAAGTCTATGAATTGGTGGAATTTTTGACCGATATTTTGAAAATTGAGACCATAAACGCTCATTTTCCGCATAAAGTCGGTTTGCATCAATCTTGTCATGGACAACGTGGGCTGAAATTGGCGCAAATGAGCGAACTCAATGCCGCACCGTTCTCAAAACCCGAACAATTACTGAGGGGGGTATCTGGATTGGAATTGGTGACTTTGGAACGCAAAGATGAGTGTTGCGGCTTCGGCGGCACGTTCTGTGTTTTTGAAGAAGCGGTGTCTGTGAAAATGGGTAAAGACCGTGTTTTTGACCATACTAAAAATGGTGCGGCGTATATTACGGCGGGGGATATGTCTTGTTTGATGCACTTGGAGGGGATTTTGAAACGGCAGCAGAGTGAGGTTAAGATTATACATATTGCGGAAATTTTGAACAGCTAAACTATTCATATCCCATAATTTGTCTAAATTCTTCAAGCGTAATGACATTAATACGTGGAAAAAATCGGTTTAAAAGTTGTGCGTTGATGTTCGTGCGATAAACGGACAGCTTCATCAGCTGACCAATTGTTTTTTGTCCAAACTTTGTCGGCAGCGCCCATAGCTTTTTCTAAAAAGTGTTGCGATAATAGTTGTTTTACTTCTAATAGTTCTTCATCTGACAAGTGCCGTGCAAATAATTTCAACAATTCCATTTGTAAATTGCTGAATGGTGGTTGAGATTCAAGAGTAGCAGTCATTTTTTTTTACTTTTTATGATGGAGTAATTAATTTTTGAACAAATTTAAATGTTTTTCATTAAAAAACAAAATCGGGTGTTTTTGGGGAAAATGGTGACGGTTTCTAATAAAAAATAATTGGTAAGACTCTTTTGATGTTAAAATACTGAGGGGTACTAATTTTGTGACTGTCATATAATTTGGCTTATATTTGCTAATAAAACAAAGAAAAATGGGAATGTTAACAAATGCTCAAATTGAATTGCTTGAATTATTCAAACAGGATTTGAAGCAAGAAGAATTATTAGAATTGAAACGGCTTTTAGTGGCATTCAAAGCGCAACGGCTTTCAGCTATGTTAGACGACCTATGGGAAGAAAATGGTTGGACAGAAGAAACCATGCAAAAATGGGCTTCGGAACACAACCGCACACCTTATGAATCACAAAATAGATATTTAGCCAAGCACACATGAGGGTCGTCATAGATACAAACATACTTTTGCCCAGTTTATCGCCGCATTCAAAATCGCACTGGCTTTTCGCAGACTTGATTGCTGAGCGATTCACTTTGTGTGTCACAACAGATATTTTGAACGAATATTCAGAGATTTTTGAACAAAAATTAGGTGTTCAAGCGGGTGAAGCTGTTATGGATTTGTTAGAAACTTTACCAAATTTATTGTATGTTGATAAGTTCTATTTTTGGCAAGCTATTGAACAAGACCCTGATGATAACAAATTTGTAGATTGTGCCATTTCAGCCCAAGCAAAATATTTAGTCACCGATGATAAGCATTTTAATCCATTAAAACGGAAGCCCCTTTTTGAAGTCGAAATTGTAACACTGAAAGAATTTGAACAATTGTTTCACCCTTCTGATAGTAAGGCTTAAAAACACATAAATATGAGCCACGCCACACAAGACCACGCCACCCTCTCAAAAACCTTCAACAAAGATGAAGCCCGTGTCAATTGGCACGACGAAACGCTTTGGTTTGTACGCCAAAAACGCGACAAAGCGGCTTTTGCTTTGCCCGAATGGGAGTTTTTGAGAGAAACGGCTTCCGAAATAAAGAACAATGTATTGTCTAATTTGCACGACTACTTGCTTGAATTTGAAGCGAATGCAGAGCAAAATGGCATCACCGTTCATTGGGCAGCGGATGGCGATGAACACAACAAAATCGTTCATTCTATCCTCAAAAAGCATGGCGTAACGCAGATGGTTAAGAGCAAATCTATGCTCACCGAGGAGTGTCACTTAAATGATTATTTGATAAAAAATGGCGTTGATGTCATTGATACGGACTTAGGCGAGCGCATTGTTCAGCTGCGTGAAGAGCCACCAAGTCATATTGTTATGCCTGCGATTCACTTGAAAAAAGAAGAAATTGGTGAAACTTTTCATGAGCATTTGGGTACTGAAAAGGGAAATGGAGACCCAATTTATTTGACTGCCGCCGCCCGTGTCCACCTCCGCGAGAAATTTTTGACCCGAAAAGCGGCATTGACAGGCGTTAATTTCGCTATCGCTGAAACAGGTGAATTTGTCGTTTGCACCAATGAAGGTAATGCCGATATGGGCGCACATTTGGCAGATGTCCACATCGCCTGTATGGGTTTTGAAAAGATATTGCCGAAACGCGAACACTTGGGCGTTTTCCTTCGGCTATTGGCAAGGAGCGCGACAGGGCAACCGATTACGACTTATTCTAGCCATTTCAAAAAACCGCGCGACGGTCAAGAGATGCACATCGTCATCGTTGACAATGGACGTTCGACGCAATTGGGTCGAGCTGATTTCAGAAATTCGCTGAAATGTATCCGTTGTGCGGCGTGTTTCAATACCTGTCCTGTCTATCGCAGAAGTGGCGGACACAGCTATCATACGGCAGTTGCGGGACCGATTGGGTCTATCCTTGCGCCTAATTTGGATATGACTAAAAATGCAGATTTGCCGTTTGCAAGTACCTTGTGTGGCTCTTGCTCGAATGTCTGTCCTGTTAAAATTGATATTCACGACCAATTGTATAAATGGCGACAAGTTTTGGTGAAAGAAGGACATGCCCCCCTCAGTAAAAGGCTCGCTATGCAAGGTATGACGTTTACTTTGTCTCATCCAAAAGTATATCAAGTAGGTGGTAAAGTGGGTCGTTGGGTGATGCGGAATGTGCCTTTTATGGTCAATAATGGACTGAATCCGTGGTTTTTGCAACGCGATATGCCTGAGCCACCGAAACAGAGTTTTAGAGATTGGTATAAAAAAAATAGATGAATTTAATTTAACACATAGTCACATAGTCACATAGAACACATAGCTTTTTTCTTTTGTCACCCTGTAAGGAACTAAAAAACTATGTGTCCTATGTGACTATGTATTTGAAAAAAAAGATAATGAGTAGAGATTCCATATTAGCAGCAATTAAAAAAAATCAACCTGATTTGAAGCCATTGCCATCGTTGGACGGCTTGAATCAAAGTACGCATATACCGAAGGAACAATTCAAAACGGTATTGCAAAGTATCGGCGGCATGGTCGTCGAAGT
>JAYSQG010000192.1:0-8428 GCA_043721685.1 Saprospiraceae bacterium
ATCTGTACAAAAGGCAAAGTGCGAGCGGCAATTTGTTTGTTAAGGCTTGTAGCCAATGTAAATGGAGCAGATACCGAGTGTTAAAGATTTGCATTGTATGTCTTTAAATCCAATTTTTTTCAAAACTGTTAAAAATTTATCGCCGTCTGGGAAGGCTTGAACCGACTCATATAAATACGTATAAGCGCGATTGTCTTTTGATGTCAACTTGCCAATAATGGGCAAAATGTACTTGAAATAAAAATTGTACAATTGACGAAATGGGAAACTTGTGGGTTTTGAAAATTCAAGCACAACTAATTTTCCACCACCCCTCAGTACTCGGTGCATTTCCTGCAATCCCCGTTCCAAGTTTTCAAAATTGCGCACACCAAAAGCAACGGTCACAGCGTCGAATTTATTGCCTTCGTAAGGTAATTGCTCCGAATCGCCAAGGGTCAATTCGATTCTCTCTGTTAAGCCTTCTTTGCTTATTTTCTGCCGTCCAATATTCAACATTTCGGCAGATATATCTACACCTTTAATGGTTAAATCATTGATATTTAACTGTTTTATCGTATTTATCGCCACATCTGCTGTGCCCGTAGCGACATCTAAAACGTTGTTTGGATTCACGGAAACGAGTTCTCCAATCATTTTTCGTCGCCATGTTTTATCCATGTTGAGCGATAAAAAATGATTTAAAAAATCATAGTTACCTGCGATGTTGTCAAACATTTGGGACACTTGTTGCTTCTTGCTACCGTCCGCTTCGTAAGGTTTTACTTCCATTTTATTTAGTTATTCGTTATTCGTTAATGGTTATTCGTTATTCGGGATTTGTTATAACGAATAACGATTAACGAATAACCATTAACGAATAACGAATAACCAACAAACCAATTAATGTTCGTGACCGATGATGCCGCTTTGGTCAGGCACTTCAATTTCTATAACCGCATCGTCTTCGAGAATGACGCATTGGCAACCGAGACGCGATTCGATGCGTGGATTGCGTGCGCGATCTATAAAGTCTTCTTCTTTGTCGCTGATTTCTTCAAGAAAGTCTTCTCCTGCTAAAACATAAACATGGCAAGTTGAGCAAGCACAGACACCGCCACAGTTGTGATTCAAATGTATGTCGTGGTCTTCAGTAAGTTCCAAAATGGAATACCCTGCTTCGGCTTCAACTGTTTTGGGTTTGATATTTTTATCTTCAAAAGTGAATTTTACAATAGCCATAAAGCTTTGATTTTTAATAATTTATCGAAACGGCGATTAGTCATTAGTCATCAGGTCATTCATATAATTTAACCCAATGAGCGATAATAAATAATATCGAATCTTTTAAAGTTTCTGATTGCGGCGCAAATGTACGGTTTGATATGTGGTTAACAAACTTCGCTTGTCAATGTTTTTCAAAATGGACTACTTTGATGGATATTTGCGCTTTTTATTCAAAAATGGGCAGAAATACTGAGGGGGTAGGAATGAGAAAAAATAGATGTACTTTTGCGGGCTTGTCTCTTAGTGATGCTAAAATGTGTTATTATACATTAAAATAAAAAATACAGTTTTAATAGAATGAGAATCATTTCTGGAAAATTTAAAGGTCGTCGCTTTTATCCACCTGCCGACAATTGGCCGACACGTCCGACAACGGACTTTGCCAAAGAAGGGCTTTTTAATATTTTGAACAATACTTTTGATTTTGAAGATATTAAAGTTTTAGACTTGTTCGGTGGTACGGGCAATCATACGTATGAGTTTATTTCACGCGGTTGCACCGACGTGACGTATGTGGATAAACACGTACCTGCGGTACGCTTTGTACGTGAAACGGCGAAAAAATTAGAGATTGAAGGCAATTTACGCATTATTCAAGGCGATGTGTTCAAATTTATATCGGCGGCTTATGAGCAATTTGATTATATTTTTGCGGGTCCGCCTTATGGTTTGGCAGGTTTGGATTCAATTCCTGATAAGATTTTTGAGAAGAAATTACTGAGGGGGGATGGTTGGTTTGTTTTGGAGCATAATCCGAATCATAGTTTTAAAGCGCATCCGCATTTATTTCAAGTGCGCAATTATGGTAAGACGATTTTTAGTATTTTCAAGAATGATGTGCAAGAAGTCAATTTAGAGACCACAGATGACACTGATTTGACTGATTTTCACTGATTTTCTTTTGCCCTAACGTCTGCGAGGTTCAAAACCTCGCCGACGCGTTTAGAACAAAAAAGACCATATTGTTTTTTATTCTTACTTAACTAAAGGTCTCTGTTGTGAGCTGCGTAATCTCTTCAAACTGAACAACGCCCGTTTTGGTATCATAATAAGCGGAAACAATACCCACTTCATTGTTTTGAATGCACTCCCTCAAATAAGGACTTTGTTCCAGTAATTCTGCAATCGAGTTTTGAGTATTGCGTTGTGTTATACGTTCCATTAATTCTCCATCTTGGGTGTCAACTTCCGATGCTTTGCAACCACATTGAACAATCGCTTTATCAATTTTTGAAGTGATAGTAGCAATATTATGGTCTTTTAGTTGATGGACAGAAGCGTTGATTGCCCCACAATTTGAGTGACCGATAATGACAATGAGTTTAGCATGAATTTCCTGAATCGCTAATTCGACGCTGCCTGTAATTTCTGGATTGATGACACTGCCTGCAATCCGAATCGAGATTAAATCACCAATGCCTGCATTAAATATGATGTCAGGAGAAGTCCGCGAATCAATGCAACTGATCATAACAGCCATAGGGTTTTGACCCATAGAAGTGGCATTGACTTGATGTCTGAAATGTTTTTCATTCCATTTACCGTTCACAAAACGATCGTTACCTGCTTTTAACAAGTCAATAATTTCTGTTGGTTTCAAATTCTGTTGCGTTGCTTTATCAAGAACAGTCACGAATTGGATGTGGTCAGACAATTGATACTTGTCTTTTAAGCCTACTATATTGAGTTTAATATGCCTTTCAGGAGCGACAACGGTTTTAAAATCATTAATGACCTCCAAAACATCTTCGTCAATAAAATCTGAATTTGTGGCATCAATCAAGATTTTTCCATGTTCAGGCACATCCCACAAAGTGTCCTTTATGGAGGCTTTGTTCAAAAAAGAGACTTGGTCTGCCAATTCTAAACGGATAACTTCACCAATATGCAATTTGTCTTTTTCAAGAACAAATGGATTTCTGTAATTGTCGCGCAACAAAAAGAAACCACTAATGAACAAACCAAACAAAATACCTATCAACAAATCAGTGAATACGATTGCCAAAATCGTTGACATAAAAGGAATGAACTGATGCCATCCTTTATTGTACATACTCGTAAACAGGGAAATTTTTGTTAATTTGTAACCTGTCATTAAAAGTATTGCCGCCAAAGATGCCAAAGGAATTAAATTGAGTAATGGAGCTAATGCCAAAACACTAATCAGCAAGAAAAAGCCATGTAAAATAGCAGATAATTTGGATTCATTGCCTGAATTGATATTAACAGAACTCCTCACAATAACAGACGTAACAGGTATGCCGCCAAACAAACCTGCTAAAATATTGCCAACACCTTGTGCGACTAATTCCCGATTGGGTGGTGTTTGGCGTTTGTGCGGATCAATATTGTCAACGGCTTCGATGTTCAACAAGGTTTCCAAAGATGCAACAATGGCGATTGTCAAACCAACTAACCAAACATGATGATTGCTAAGTGACGCTATATTGGGTAAATGAAAATAGGCGGATAAATTGCCAAAATCGAAAGGTGGTAGGCTAACTAAGTGCGTTTCACCGATGACTAATATTGGAACATATCCAATGAAAAATTGATTTAAAGCAACGCCAAAAAGGACGATAAACAAAGCCGCTGGAAAAAACTTGAACTTTTTCAACGGTGTTTTGTCCCAAAAAGCCAATATGACAATAGATAAAAGGCTGATAATCAATGCCCCGGGCGTTAAGAAATCGATGATGCTGAAAAGTTCAGAAAAGGTATTTTCTCCATCAGCTTGAAAAAAAGTAAAATCGCCTTCTGCATCTTTATCGTAGCCAAATGCGTGTGGTATTTGTTTTAATATTAAAATAATACCAATCGCTGCCAAAAGACCTTTAATAACGTTTGAGGGAATGTAATTGGCAATAAAACCTGTCTTTGCTAAGCCCATTCCCAATTGGATGATGCCCGCAATGAGAACAGCCGTTAAAAAAATCTCAAACGAACCGAGTTGTGTGATGGCGGACAAAACAACGGCTGCAAGCCCTGCCGCGGGACCACTCACACTTGTTTGGGAATGGCTCAATAGACCAACGACGATGCCGCCGATAATACCCGAAATGACACCTGACAATAAAGGTGCGCCTGATGCTAATGCAACGCCCAAACATAAAGGGAGTGCCACTAAAAAGACAACGATACTCGCTGGAATATCGTTTTTCAATGTTGATAATTTCATTGTGTTAAGAATATGAGTTGATTAAAAGGCATACTCCTTTACCGTGACAGAACACTGAAAAGAAATATATTGATGATTTAGCTATTACAGGTAAATGCCTGTAATAACATTGAATAGAAAAAAAGTAGAATTAAAGGCTTAAATCTTAGGCGGTGGGCTTTCCAAATCAATAGAGAATGTGCAGATAAGTCGGTCATCTGCAATATGGATGGCATTTTTTAAATATTTAGCACTTAAATGAATGAATGGGGTTTGATGCTTTTTATGAAACTCAAAAAAAATGTCTGTGTCTTCATTTTCAGGTTTTTTTTCAGAATTGTCTTCGGTTGTTGACTTTTTCTTGTTTTCTGCGTCTTTAGGGTCAGACTTCTTGTGTTTTAGTTCTTTTTTGGAAAACACTAAGGGCATACCTGCGTTCAAGGATTTGACTGTCCAAAGCATGTTGCTGGAAATAATGGTGACTAACCACAAGACAAATAATATGTAACCTATTTTTTTAATCATAAATGCGCCGCAAAAGTAGTTAAAAGTAAAATGAAGCACGTTGTTTCACAAAAAAACAATCAAATTCTTTTTAACACGTTAATGAAAACTTAAAAACATACGTTATTGTTTAAAACTTCTCAAATTTGCAGCACTTTAGTACCCCTCAGTATAAAGGCATATAAATTTCTAAAAATCATTAAAATTCATAAAATTACGGTTAATGAAGAACGACTTGATAAAACTTTTCCTAACAGGACTCACTATTTTTACCTTACACAATACCGTTCTCGCTCGAACAAACAGCGACGAAGGCTACGAAATAAAAGTCAAATTAACAGATTATACAAGCGATACGCTTTATTTAGGCTATCAAATGGGTGGGCAAACCTATTTGTCTGATACGGCGGTCTTTGATAAACAAGCGAATTCCTTTACTTTCAAAAAAGAGAAAAAGCTGGCTTCCGGCGTTTATCTTATTGTTGTTGATACAAAAGACAATTATTTCCAAATCATGGTGAATGATAAGGAGCAACATTTTTCTTTGACGACTTCTGTGGCTTTACCTTATTATGATGCGATTTTGAAAGGTTCAAAAGACAATGAGTTGTTTTACAATTATATGAAATTTCTAACTGCCAAACGCAAAGACGCAGAAGCCGCAGGTGCTTTGAAAGCACGTGATTCGGTTGCCTCGATGAAAAAATTTGCGGAATTGGATAAAGAAGTGAAGGGGTATCAATGGGATTTGGCTAAGAAAAACCCGACATCGGTTTCGGCTGTTCTCATAAAATCGGCGATTGAAGTCGAAATGCCTTCTTTTGACGATATCAACGAGGCGGATAAAAAGCAGTTGGCTCAATATTATTATTACAAAGAGCATTGTTTTGACAATTTTGAATTAGGCAATCCTGCGCTTTTGAGAACACCTGTTTTGCAACAACGGGTTGATTATTATATTGAAAAACTCACACCGCAACATCCTGATTCTATTGCAGAGTCTTGTTATCGGATGTTAGATGCGATGAAACCAGCCAAAGAGACTTTTCAATTCTATTTTGTCCAGTTTTTGAACAAATATGCGAAGTCAAACCTTGTGGGTTTTGATGGTATTTATGTGAAATTAGCTAAAAAATATATTGAACCTGGTTTGGCAGATGATTTTATTGAAAAAGAAAATAGAGAAAAGATTCTTCAAAATGCCAACAAATTAGAGCCTATTCTCATCGGCAAAAAAGCACCTGAAATTAAGACGTTTAAAGAAGACAATACGATGATAAGTTTGTCCGAAATCAAGGCAAAATATACTGTTTTGTTCTTTTATGCACCCGATTGTGGGCATTGTCAAAAGCAATCACCTTTTTTGGTAGAGTTTTATAAAAAAACGAAGGAAAAGAATTGGGATGTGAAAGTAGCAGCTGTTTGTACTTATGTGGGTCCCGACAAAATGCCTGAATGTTGGAAATATGTGAAAGAAAAAGGTTTTGGTGATTTTATCAATACCATTGACCCTTATATGATTTCACGTTATAAAACGCTTTATAATGTCGAAACGACACCGCAAATCTATGTTTTAGATGAAAATAAAATCATTCGCTCTAAAAACATCGAAGCGAAACAGCTTGAAGAAGTGATTGAATATTTGATGAAAGAAGATGCGGAGAAAATTCAGAAAGAGGTGAAGGGGCATTGAGAAGTAACGAGTAAATAAGTGAATGTTTGCTATATACATGAAACGGGGCAAAACCCGAGTTTTCAATAAATTCAAAATTAGAAATAATAAGGACTCTGACGACCGTCAGCAAAAGCGGTTTATTCGGAGTCCTTTTTCTTTTAAACTATTCTTAATATGAAAAAATATCTTATCCTCGTTTTTTTTTTTTTATATTATATCAATATTCTGAAAAGCCAAATAGTAGAATATGGAATTGGTGTTGGATTTGGCGGCTATTTTTTTAATCATCAAGATAAAAAAATCTTTGAAAACGATTTATTAAAACCCACATGGCGTTCTTCTGGAGGAATATTAGGGTATGTCAATCTATATTCTAATTATAATTTTCAAGTTCGTACGAATCTTAATCTTACTTATAAACCTATTGTTTTTTCTTATACCTATCAAGAAAACTTTGGTAAGTCAATTACGAATTCAATGACTTTTAACTTCTATTCGGCAGATTTAAGTTTATTAGGACTTTACAGCATCAAAATAAATAAAAGTCATTTGTTACCATGTTTAGGCATGTTTTATTCTGTCAATAAGTTTTTAGATATTACTTTTGAAGAAAAGCAATCATCATTTAGATTAGCTGGTTCTAATCCTGTAAGTGCCTCCAGTACAAGTTTTAGCCCAACTATAAATATAACCAATGAAGCAAAAGCTAATAATTTAGGTGTAAATACAGGATGCTTTTGGAATTTTGAAAATTCACGATGTGAACTTTTTATTTTGGCATATTTATCTCCCACTAAGTTTTTTAACGATAACTTTGAATATAAAAGCCTACAAACGCCCTATTATTTACAAGGTCAGTATCATTATTTTCTTTTAGGCACTAATGTTAGATTGTCTAAGAAAAAGAAAATACTGTAAGAAATTCGATACTCCTATATAAGTAGCCTATAAATAAAAAAACAATGAAAAGAATATTGACATTAATCTTATTACAATTGGTTTCAATCGAATCGTTAGTCTCTCAAACGAAATTGCCCCAAATTAATAAGGGTTGGGAATTATCTTTTTCGCCCAATTTGTCTGTCAAAGAAAAAATCAAATCTAATTATATCAACATCTCAGATTTTAATATTTACTCAAAACCGACTTTGGGCTTTGATGTCAATATTTCTCGTAATTTTAGTTGGTCTGAACAAAGTTATTTAAGTATTGGTGGTTCATTAGGAAACTACAAAGCGGATATTGGATATGATTTAAATAAAAATCTATTAGATAGTAATAAACTAAAAAGTTATGATGCCTATTATTATGATAAAAGTGGTTTGTCCATATATTTTTCTTTGTCTTCAAAATATAATTATGATATTTTTAAAACAAATAGAAATGAATGTTTTATAGGAATTGGTTTAAATTTAAATTATTTAATTCCTGCTTATTATAGTTTTGGTGACAATAGAAGTCATTTAGGAATGAATGGTCGTTTTAATAATAACCAACGACCATTTTTTTCGGGCATTATATCACTTTCATTTCGACATCAAATATCTGAAAGACTTTATTTTGTTACTGGACTTTCTCAAAACTACTCCCCTTCAATAGTTTTTAAAGGCAATTATGAAATTTATACTAAAACAAATATTGCTTCTGGAAATATTGAAAAACAATTTTCTCAAACACAAATTAATTTAGGTCTATTTAAGTCTTTTACACCTAAAGGTTATATTCCTAAAAAGAAAAAACAATCTAAATCTGATATTGATGCACTCGATTTTTATGGTAAAGGCTGGGGTCTTTCTTTTACACCTTATATTGTACCTAAATTTAGT
>JAYSQG010000193.1:0-6301 GCA_043721685.1 Saprospiraceae bacterium
GCTTCATGCGCAAACCCTTGCTGCCTAAACGTCTCTCCTATTGCATACCCAATTGTTGCTTTTCGATTGGTACTGCCAAACACTTGATTAGATAAATCATGTAGATGAAAAACACCGATATACTCACCCGTTGTCTTTGATTTTAACAACCAATCGAAAGCAGCATTCTTGTTAGAAAAGCGGGCATATTCCATCATACAAGCCACATAATCGGCTGTTTCTGATTCAGATTTGAATCGTGCATCTACAAAAAGATGCGTGTCATTTTTGAAAATTTCAAACAATTGCATCCCATTTTCATAAGTCATTGGCTCAAAGGCGATTCTTACTGAGGGGGGTACTTCGGGCAAAAAAAAATGCTGTTGCATCGTTTTAGTACGTGCTTCTTGCCAAAACTTTATGCTTTCTTCTATCATTTATAAAATATTGTCTGTCAACTATTTAATGCCCATATCACATTCCACTTTCGACAAAAGCCATTTTCCATTCTCTTTGGTTAACTCAAAATGACGTTCAAAATCACCGTTTGCATCATTGGCATAAAGTGTTGCTTTTACATGCGTATCGTCCGTTTTAACAATCCTAACAGGTGATTTTGTCCACATATCTATGTCCCAATCTTGCGCACAAAATATTTTATCGGCATCCATGCCCGAAGGCACATCGTCAACGGCTTCATTTTGCCACAATTTGGCGCATTTTTGATAATATTCAAGCTCTCCTGCAATAAAAGATTCGGTGACAAAGCCGCTTTTTTGAAATTCTCCGAGATAGGCTTTCAATGCTTTTTCATTGATTTTAAAGTGTTTACCACTGTTGTCCGTAAAATCAAAAGGCTTTGTTGTGTCCCTTTGCATCGCATCGTACCACGTATAAAAGCCGTGAATCGTTGCCGCAATTTCCGTAGAATCGTTTGATACTGAGGGGTGTATTTTTTCAGTTCCCGTTTTTGATTTGTCAGCACAAGACATTATAGTCAAAAAGCTAAACCCAATTAAGAGTAAGTGTTTCATTTCCAATATTTTATGAAGATATAAAAGAAGTAATTTTAAAAAACAATCATTATTCAAGTCCAAAAATAGACTTCTAAATTGAAGCTAAATAGTATTGATTCATAAAAAGTATTAAAATAAAAATAAATCGTTTTATATTGGACAAAAAATGACAACAGCAACAAACGAAAAAATCGGCTTTTGGACATGCACCTCTCTCGTTGTAGGCAATATGATAGGTTCAGGCGTGTTCCTATTGCCTTCTGCTTTAGCCGTTTATGGCGGCATCAGTCTTTTAGGTTGGCTATTTTCGACTTTGGGCGCATTTGTTTTAGCTATTTTGTTCAGTTATTTGAGCAAAGCGATGCCCTCTGTTGGCGGTCCTTATGCCTATACCCGCGAGGGATTGGGTGAGTTCGCAGGTTTCTTAGTCGCATGGGGCTATTGGGTGTCAATATGGTGTGCCAATGCGGCTATAACAGTGGCATTTATAAGTTATTTAAGTGTCTTTTTTCCTATTTTGGCAACAAGTAATTTAGCCGCTGTTTTGACAGGTTTAGGAGCGATTTGGTTACTCACATGGGTCAATTCAAGAGGTGTGAAAACGGCGGGCAATGTGCAAATTGTCACTTCTATTTTTAAATTATGCCCACTTGTTTTGATAGCATTTTTTGGCATTTTTTATATAGATTGGCAGCATTTTACGCCTTTTAATCGCAGTACTGAAACGAATTTAAGTGCCATAACTTCGACAGCCACATTAACACTTTGGGCATATTTGGGCATGGAATCGGCTACAATTCCAGCTGATAATGTTGAAAATCCAGAAAAAAACATTCCTCGTGCGACCATATTTGGGACAGCCATAGCCGCATTTGTTTATATATTTGGAACAATTGCCGTCATGGGTTTGATTTCGCCCGAAGTGCTCCAAAATTCGGCGGCTCCTTTCGCTGATGCCGCAGCTAAAATGTGGGGCGAAACAGCACGACAGTGGGTCGCTTTAGGCGCAATTATCTCCACTTTTGGCGCATTGAACGGTTGGATTTTAATGCAAGGTCAAGTACCTTTGGCTATGTCGAAGGACAAATTGCTCCCCTCAGTATTTGGCAGAGAAAACAGTAAGAGCATACCCATCATAGGCTTGGTTTTATCAAGCATACTTATCTCTATTTTAATGAGTATGAATTTTTCAAAATCCTTAGCTGAACAATTCAAATTCATGATTTTATTGTCAACTTTGACCGTTTTGATACCCTATTTGTTCTCTGCGGCAGCTTTTGTCCTTATTTTGAAAAAACAAAAAATAGAGATTGCAAAAGAAAGAATGTTCAAATTGAGCATTGCTTTTTTAGCTTTTTCTTATTCATTATGGGCAATTGTGGGTTCAGGAGCAGAGGTTGTTTATTGGGGTTTTATATTGTTGATGTTGGGCGTGCCAATTTTTATTATGATGAAATATAAAAATTAAGCATTTTAATAATTTTCAATAAAACAAAAAACATCATGGCAATTCAACTCAATGCAGCTCAACAGGCTTCTTATTTTGAAGATGGTTATCTTGTCGTACCGGAATTTTTAAATCAAGAAGAAACCACTTTGTTGCACAACCTTTCTATGACCGATAGTATTGTAGACAAAGGTTTTGACTTGATTGATCAAACGGGTAAAAAAACACGTTTGACGCTCTGGTTTACACCCGGTGATGATACGTTTGGCTTAATGTCCCGTTCACAAAAAATGGTATCGGCTATTCGGTCTTTACTTGGTGATAAGGGCAAAATTTGCCATTTTCATTCAAAAGTCATGCAAAAAGCACCTCGTACTGGCGGTGCTTGGGAGTGGCATCAAGACTATGGCTATTGGTACAAAAATGGTTTTTTATATCCTGAAGCCATGATTTCGGTCATGATTTCGTTGACAGAATCCGTAAAAGCCAATGGTTGCCTACAAGTACTGAGGGGGTCGCATAAAATGCAACGTTTTGAACATGTATTCATTGGTGAACAACAAGGCGCCGACCCGATTTTTGTTGAGCATGCATTGAAGGAATGTGAACTGGTTTACACAGAATTACAGCCCGGTGATGCCTTGTTTTTCCACCCTAACCTACTCCATCGCTCCGATGCCAACAATTCAGACAACCCGCGTTGGACTATTATTTCTGCTTATAATTTGGACTATAATGTGCCTTTTCGCGAGAAAAACCCTTCGTGTATCACACCTATTGAAGTTGTTCCCGATACGACTATTTTAGAAAGTGGTGGCCGTTTGCCTGAAAATCGAGATTTTTTGTTGAAAGAAAAAGAGATTACTTTGAATGTTAAATGATTATAATTTAAACCCAATCATAAAAATAGGATTTGACGTAATTTCCCGCCCTTTCAATTGCCAACTTAAATCCAAACGGAGGAAACGAAACAAGCCGAAACCGACATTGTCAATGCCGAAACCAATTTCAGTATAATTGCCCAATTCAGGCGTATTTAAGTAAGCAATGCGAAAAACTTCCTTGAAACCCAATTTGCGAATCAATGGCAATTTGTCTAAAAAGAAGCCTTCAAAATGGTGTTGAGCATGAAACATCACATAATTACCAGCAGTTGAAAAGCGATAAAAAGGTAAATTCATAAAACTGGTCATGTAGTCTTTTGGATTGCCGAAACATGTTTCGTTGCCGTTAAAATGCTGAAAATCAACAAATTGCAATGCTTGTTTTTTCAAAAAACCGCCGTATTCACCTTGTAATTCAGTGTAACCAAACAAACCAAACCCTATTCGGTCTTGCTTAATAATAAATTTCATTTGGTCAAATTGAACCCCATTTAAAGTGTTGATTTTAAAGGCTTTGCGATATACCAATGAAAATGTCGGATATCTGGAATCTTCAATATCTTTATAATTGGGGTAAGTCAGGTACTTTTGCGCAGGCGTCCAACTGAGTTTTACATTGCCAAAAAACGCATTGTTCTTTGGAAAATTCAAAGGTTGAATAGGGTCATTGCTGTTGTATTCTTCATTTTTTTTACGAAAACTGTATTGCGTTTTTATACTGAGGGGTGTCCTTTGCGCATATTCCAAACCTCCTTCAAGCCGCAAACCATTCACAACTTCTTGACCGTAACTGATTTTCGCATACGTTTTATCGTATATTTTATAGACATGCTTTTTGTCATAAAGGGCATATAATTGGGCAACAATGGTTGAAATCGGATTATTCTCATTGAATTGTACGTTTTTTTGACCGCCTTCAATTTTTAATTTGGCATAATTGAAACGGTTAAACAAGTATTCTCCAGAAGCTGCCACACGCCATTTTTTCTCTGCAAAACTATAAGATAGGGAGGGGTCAATTGTTATACTCGACTTATAAGGCTTGAAACGTTCGCCGTAGCGTTTAGAAAAAGACATTAATGACGCGATGTTCAGACCTTGAACAGGATTGAAATTAACAACCGAAAGCGGCGAACCGACCTTTAAACTCCATCGTTCCCAAGAGTTTTGATAGGTATAACCCGTCAAAAGGTTCAAAATTTTGAATTTATTGTTCTTTGTATTGACCGAATCGAGATACGTTTTTGATTGATGAACGGTCTGAATCGAGTCTTTTTTTGTATAATCCAATCGTTCTTCAAGGGTCAAAGGTATCGGGCGCAATGTGTCCCAATGTGCCAAATTATTGTCGTTTTCACCTTTTGAGGCTTTGAAAATTTCATTTGAGAAAAAACGGGGCGGATACTGAGGGGTCAAATCATAGTTAGAAAAAACGCCATTGAAACTGCCACCAATTTTAAAGCCAAAAATACCAATCTTGAAGACAATGGCTTGCGATAACAACCGCCATACTTTGCCTACTTGTACATGATTTTGTTTCAAATAAAGCGTATCTAAGATGGGTTGCTGAATACTTTTACCTGTAACATACAAATCGGTTTGGTATATATTCCATTGATTATCAACGATATATATTGTACCGCCAAAAGTCGGATCTTCTTTCCGAATCGGCAAAACAGCAATTTTGTAAACGGTATTGCCACTCTCATCTTTGAATTGCCCTTCTAAGCGATAGCGATAATAAAGCAAGGCATTGTCCGCAATTGGCGACAATATTTGCCTTTGTATGTCAATATGTTGGTCATAAAAACTAAAATCAAACAGCGTTGCTCGGTTGAAACCAAAGCCGTTTGAGTTGCCACTCACCTTTGACGAAATGAGTTCTTCTTTCTTTTTATCACCGTCCACATAAAGTTTAGAAATCGTTTCAGAGAGGTAAACAATTCCTTGACGCGTATTGGTGTCGAGGCTACCACCCATATCACCAATGTCGCGTCCAAAAATTTTAGTAGGCGCATCGAGGACTTTTTGCAAACCCTTGATATACACATCGCAAGAATAGGCTTTCACTTGGTCTCGATAGGTGCGCCGCATCGCAATCGCTTGACGAATAATGGGATAAGCAGGGTCTTCGGCATTAGCCTTAACTACAAATTCTTGTAGCTCAATATCAGTGGGTTTCAGAGAAATATTGAGGTTGGTTTTCCCTTTAATTTTAGCATCTATAATTTTCTTTTCATAGCCAATATATTGAAAAACAATGCGATACGCACCATCCGCCAAATCGAGCGAATAGTACCCCTCAGTATTTGCCGTTGTTCCGCGAGTTGTTCCTTCAATATAAACATTGGCAAAAGGCAGAGACTCCCCTTTGTTATTGGTGATACGTCCATTGAGTTGCGCTTGTAAAAGGAGAGGAAATGCTCCTAAAGTAAAAGTGAGCGTCAAAAATGATTTCATAATTTCTTGTTTGATTGCTAATTTGATGTTGTAAACATAACGTAGGACTGTACCGTCTATTGACTTTTTTATACATTATGAGGGAAATTATCCGACAAAATGGGCTTTTTTGCTTAATAAACTTGTAAATCTAAACAGAAACATATAAAATTGTGTTACATAAAAAAGGGTTATTGGGTACGACGTCATTCATTTTCAGCTTAATTTGTCGTTAAAAATCGAAGAGTAACATTCATTCATCACTAAAAAAAACCAAAATAATGAAAAATACAAGCATCAAAAAAGATCAAGCACGCTTATTTAAAAACCCTATCCTCGAATATTTCACAAAAACATCGCTTTTAGAATCTACTATGACATCCATCGGCATTGCCTTGGTGTGTATTTGGATTGGCAATAAATTAAATCCAGATATGTCGCTCAATTGGTCAATCGGTTTGTTCTTTGCTGGTTTATTGTTTTGGTCACCTTTTGAGTATTTGTTGCACCGCTACATTTTTCATATTGCCGAAGAT
>JAYSQG010000194.1:0-6541 GCA_043721685.1 Saprospiraceae bacterium
CTGATAAAAGCCTCATGCGTCAATCCCCACAAAGGGCTATTGTTGTCAATGACGTGTACAACTGTCCACGGAACGGATAAAAACGGAATTTTTGAGCGAATCAAAGGCAGGTTATAAAATCGCTTTTTATAGCGTCCTTGAACAATTTCGAGTTTGATTAAATCTAAAGTGACTTCAACGTCCACCAATTTGTTTTCATATTCATTCGCAAGCATGAATTTGAGCGCAAAACCGCCTAAAAAATTGTCAAAAACAGCTGTTTTGCTTAAAGCGACTTCAACCCGCGGTTGTGTAAATTTTGTATAAAACAAACCCGTTGCCACCGAAAAGAACAGCCAACCTAAAAAAGATTCGAACGAAACGATTAAATTCGTAACGAAACAAGTTGGGTGAATGACTCCATAACCAACAGTCGTAAACGTTTGTGTACTGAAGAAAAAGAAGTCAAAAATCCAATATTTTGAGGTTCTATCAATACCACTTAAACACTCAACACCACCAATCTGCCAATAAAGAATAGAAAATAACACATTCAAAAAGATATAACTGACGAAAGCATACAAAAACAACCGTTGCCACGTCATGGTAATCAACAGATTAAAAACGCGAAATGAGTTGAGTGAATCTTTTTGTAAGTTTAATTCACCATCCCGACGGAGCAGTCGGATAGGTCGAGTATGCCTTCTGTTGATTTTCAATCGTTCTTTATCCATGTTTCTTCTAACTTTTGTCTCAAAAGTATAAAAAATAAATACAAAAGACGATAAGATTCAGGGGAGTCTTATCGTCTTTTAGTTTATTTCTCAAAGGCTGCCTTAGGCTAAAACCGATTCACTCCGCCGTTTCTCCCACGTCCAAGCAGTGCGCATAATATCTTCAATCGTTCGCTGTGGCGACCAACCCAATTTAGCTTTTGCGTTGTCATTATTCGCATAAATCGAAACAACATCACCTGGACGACGTTGCCCAATACGATAATTAAATTTTACGCCCGTTGTGTTTTCAAAAGCATGAATAGCTTCCAAAACAGTTACGCCATCGCCTGTGCCAAGGTTAAAAACTTCGTAATTGTCTTCGTTTTTATGTTTCATCACGTATTCCATCGCCAATGTATGGGCGTGAGCTATGTCCATCACATGGATATAATCACGAATGCAAGAACCATCACGTGTCTCATAATCATCGCCAAAAACAGTCGTTTCTGCTCGTTTTCCAATTGCTGTTTCCGTAATCACAGGTACCAGATTGAGGGTCGCATATAAAGGTGATTCACCCATCAAACCACTTTCATGAGCTCCCGCAGGGTTGAAATAGCGTAACGAAATGAAATTGGCAAACGGATGAACGAGCGCAAAATCTTGTAAAATGTCTTCACCAATTTGCTTCGTGCGGGCATAAGGGCTTTCGGCATCTTGCCGTTTCGTATTTTCCGTAACGGGTAGTTCTTTGGCATTGCCATAAACAGAACACGAAGATGAAAATATGAGATGTTTAATTTTAAACTCTTCGAGACAAGTCAAAATATTGAGCAAACTATCGAGGTTGTTGCGATAATACAAGAGCGGTTTTTCAACCGATTCACCCACTGCTTTCAAAGCGGCAAAGTGAATAATGCCCGAAATATCTGGATTTTCAAGGAAAATACGGCGTGTTTGCGCCAAATTGCAAAGGTCAACTTCGTAGTTATGGACTTTTTTTCCCGTAATCTCTGCGATGCTTTCCAATACTGAGGGGTCTGAATTGACGTGATTGTCAACCGTAATAACCTCAAAACCATTGTCTATCAAATCAACAATTGTATGGCTTCCAATGTAGCCACATCCGCCTGTTACCAATACTTTATTCATAATTTGTTGTGTATAAGTTTAAAAATGAGTTATTTTAAGTGGTTTTGTTTCTATAAAAATTGCAACATCAACACGAGGGTTTAATAAAGACAAATGTATAATTTTCATGCCAAATAACACATTCGGAAGTGATGAATGATGAATGATAAATGATGAATTTGTAAAACCTTGATATTTAACAATATCGCAAAACAAAGTTTGGTATTTTATTTTCTCACAAAATCTTTAGCTTGAATCACCCCCTCAGTATTTTTTATTGCCTCAGCTTCAATAACGCGACATTTTCAACATGATGCGTATGTGGGAACATATCCACTGGACGCACTTTCACGACATCATATTTTTCATGCAAAATCGCTACGTCACGTGCTTGTGTCGCAGGATTGCAACTCACGTAAATGAGTTTCGGTGCTTCTAATTGTAGCAACATCCTAACAACCTTCTCGTGCATACCTGCACGCGGCGGATCGGTGATGAGGACATCTGGTTTCCCATGTCTTTTAGCAAAATCTATCGTTAAAATGTCTTTGACATCACCTGCATAGAAAGTCGTATTGATAATTCCGTTGCGTTCTGCATTGTCTTTTGCATCTTCAATCGCAGGTCCAATTTCTTCGATACCGACCACATGACCCACCTTGTCCGCAAGGTACAAAGCGATGCTTCCGATGCCCGTATATAAGTCATAAACGTTTTCATCGCCTTGAAAATCGCAGAAATCCACAACGGTATCAAACAATCGTTCCGCTTGTTTCGTATTGGTCTGAAAAAAAGATTTAGGTCCAATTTGGAAACGCACATTACCGAGCATTTCTTCCACATATCCTTTTCCTGAATACGTAATCATTGGCAAATCAAGGATAAAATCGTTCAGTTTATGATTAACACAATAAATGAGCGTCGTTATTTGTGGGTATTTTTCGGCAATCGCATCTAAAAGACGTTTAATCTTATCTTCTCTATTTTCTTTGACACTGACGATAATCATGATTTCACCCAACGTCGTGATCCGAAACAAAATGTGCCGCATAAAACCTCGGTGCATTTTCATATCGTAAAATGACAATTTTTGTTCGATACAAATCTCACGAATACCGTTTCTCAATTCATTCGACGGGTCGGGCTGCAACCAGCATTTTTCGATGTTTAGGATTTTATCAAAAGCCCCAGGACGGTGAAAACCTAAGACATCTTCAAGGTTCGAAATACTTGTATTCACCTCTTCATGCGTCAACCAACGTTTGTTAGAGAAGGTAAATTCTAATTTATTGCGATAAAATGTATTTTCTGAACAACCTAAAATAGGCAGCCACTCACCCACAGGCACTTTGGCGAGGTGCTTAAACGTGCTTTCGATTTGCAATTGTTTGTGCTTCAATTGCGCATCATAAGTAATATGTTGCCACCGACAACCGCCGCAGAGGTTGAAATGTTGGCAAAAAGGCTTTGTCCGTTCTTCTGAATAAGTGTGAATTCCGACTGTTACACCTTCGCAATAGCCACCTTTTTCTTTGTGTACTTTTACGTCAACGACATCGCCCGGTGCGGCATTTTCGACAAATACAATCTGTCCTTCCATATCACGCCCGACGGCTTTTCCTTTGTCGGCAATGCCTGTGATGACAACTTTTTCGAGTATTTTAACTTTTTTCTTTTTTCCTGTTTCTGGCGTTTTCTGTTCCATTGCGTTTCCAGCTATTGTCTGTTAATGATTTATATTTAAAAGGGACAACAAAGGTAGGAAAAAAGAGAGGGATTTTATAAAAATGGGGGGTTATACTGAGGGGGTATATGAATCCCTTTTACTAAAAAAATCCCTTGCATGAATAAACATGCAAGGGATAGAAAATTCCATTAGGAGGAAATTACCAAAAGTTGACGAAAATCAATATCTTGAAGATTTAGTACATTCATTTATTAATTCAAAGTTTTTAGATGGATGGTAATACAAATTTCAATTTGATCAATACACAAAAACACCAATCAAATTAATTTATAATATTCTATACCTTCATTTTCTGTTTCAAAAGAAAATATGCCATAATAAAAATTGAAATTAGAACAATGAGAATTGAAATGTATTGAGCTTGAGATAATAAAATATTAGACATTTTATGTAATGGATTTATTCTAATAAACTCAATAAAAAATCTCTCAATACCCATAAATAAGAGAAAAAAGCAGAAAATAATACCACTAACTTCTATAAATTTAGGTTTCAAGTAGTATAGAACAAAAGAAAATATCAAAGCAATTATAGGTTCATATAACGATGTTGGGAATACTGAGGGGTCAAGATGATAACAATATTTTCCTGAACAGTTTTCTATTAAGAAACCTGATTCGATAGCATTGTTAGGATAATCGTAAGCCCATAAAAAGTGCGGTAGAAACCACCAATTAGGAACAGCCATAGGATTAGGGATTCCCCAATCTCCATCTCCTGAAAGGTGACAGCCCATTCTGCCTACAGCATAACCCAGCATTAAGTAAGGTGATAACGAATCCAGCAACCTCGAGAATGGCAAATTTAAGCGCAAACAAGTTAACCACCCACCTACGAATCCTAATATTAGCCCACCATAATAGGCGTAACCGCTTTTAGCAATTATTGTAAAATAATTATCCCACGTTATTTTTTGAAAATTCTCTAAAATATCAAAAAACTTACCTCCCAACAATGCTGAAATAATCGTTATTAAAACGACAAAAGGTAGCTTCTCAGAGGGCATAAAGTTTTTTCTATTCAATAATACAATTTTTATTATGCCGACTCTTTCATTGCGTTTAACATCTAAATAGAATAAAATAAAAGTACTGATGATAGCGAGTGATAAGAAATAGCCAAATGTTTTAACATACATTAAATAGGGCATTTCAATTCCTATAACATCATGTATTAAACTATATAAATCTGGGTACATTGAGGAATAAAAAAATTCGGGTAATATTAGATTATGATACTACCCGAAGATATATAAATAAAATTTATTGTCTGATATTGTATGTAGAGAGTACAGATGTTGTACATAATAAAAGATCTTCATTGCTATCACTTATGTGATAATTACCTCTTATTAGTTCAATATCAAAAACTTGGTTGTTTGGTACATTTGCAAGTATCTTATCGCCAATAAAAAAAGAACCATTATCCTTCAATACCTCCGAAATTATATAAGATGGACTTGGGCAATTAGGACAGCTAATTTTCAAAATGACACCTTTTTGATTAGAAGGATCTGCATTCCATTTTAATGTTATACCCTCACTTCTATTAATAGGCGTACCTTGAAAATTATATTGTCCATCATGGGCAGGAGCAGGAGCTATTAATTTCATTTTTTCAGGTACATAAATATACCCATTTATGTTACCTACAGCAATTTGAACTTTCCCAAAAACAGAAGTATTTCTTGAATCATTCCTATCACAATTCAAAACATTAGGAGCTTCTTTTCTTCTATCTGATATTTTAAGAGAGTAACTGCCTAATTGACCTTCATAGCTTATTAGATCTTTATTTGTACTTGCTGCAACTTGCAAAAAGTCCTTATTAAAATCTTTACCTTCATCGTATATATGAGAAGCAATACTGGAATGACTTATTGTAAATAAAGATTTTGTATCCATATTGTTTAAACGAATTAAATCCGCTAAACTAAATGCATCACTACTACCTAAATTTAAGTCAGAATCTGCATTAGCCTTTTTGCAAGCTGAAGAAGTACCCAAAATTGATAGTACCAAAAGAACATAAAATAAATTTTTCATTTTATTATTTTTTTATTAATTAGTAATATTTAAAAACATTGAAAAGTGCCATTCAAATAAAGATATGTTAACCTTATATCTTGATTAGTGATATTAGTTGCATCTTTCGCATCACCAGACAAGATTATCATTGCATTATCGGTAGGGGTAGATAACCATTCTAAACGCTTATCTATAGAACAGCATTTATCTAAAAAGCGTATAGAAATCTTTGATTTAGTGGACTTTAAGGCAGCTACATCAATATAATTATCGTTTTTAATATCCGAGTCTCCATAATAGTATGTTTTTTCTTCTCCAGTTGATACCACCATCACTTTTATTTGAAGCACTTTTTTATTTTTTTCTGTTGCTACCGCTCCAGCTAAATCTTTATCAATAGCTGTAACAATTCTGCCACCTGATGCGCCTAAACTAATTGATGCACAAGTGTTACCTACGCGCCAATCTGTTGGGTATTCCTCCTGAGCTAAAGACCCTCTATTAATGTTAAACCTCACATAACCCAGATCACTTCCAGTTGGTGGGTTGTCACTTGTAAGCGTGGTATCTACACAAGCTATAGTGCCCCACAATCCAATAGAAATAGTCAATAGCAAACTACCAAAAAACAGGAAATTAAAGTTTTTTTGTTTCATTTTACATTTCAATTAATGATTTGAAAAATTAATTTTTATTTTCAAATCTTAGGTTTAAAAATCGTGCTTAAATGCCGTTTTACCTTATTCAAATTCCTGCAGAAAATTCAAAATCAGCAAAATTATTGACAAGTCAATCATTTTGTTAGAATAAAAAATTTGTTTTTTCCCAATAGTTACCTAATGGAAATGCCTAATGGAAATGCCTAATGGAAATGCCTAATGGAAATGCCTAATGGAAATGCCTAATGGAAATGCCTAATGGAAATGCAAACAAGGTTAAAA
>JAYSQG010000195.1:0-4823 GCA_043721685.1 Saprospiraceae bacterium
CTTTAACCTCTTTTGGCGGCGGAGCAACGGCTTGCCTAACAGCACCACTTTCGATGAAATCTGGATTTTCAGTCAAAAAGGCTTCGATTTTATCTAAAAAGTCTTCGCCATATTGTTGCCATTTTTGTTCACCGACACCTGAAATTTGGCGCATTTCGTATTCATTGCGTGGCACAACAGCCGCCATTTCGCCCAAAGTGGCATCAGAAAAAACGATATACGGTGGCATCCCTTTATCAACCGCTAATTGGCGGCGGAACTCACGTAAATAGTCGAAAAGTTGATTTTTGACACGTAAACGAGGAGTTGACGCTTCGGTTCTGGCTTTTTGTTCCTTCGCTTTTTTCTCAATTTCTTTGCGCTCTTTGATACTGATGGGTTTGAAAAGTTGTACTTTTTGACCATTAAAAAGCACATCTTTTGCCGCAGTCGTCATTTTGAGCTTGTGTTTGTCCTCATAAGCAATTTCCAAATAGCCCAATTGTATGATTTGCCAAACGTAGGACTGCCATTCCGTAAACGGCACATTACGCCCAACGCCATATGTTTTGATTTTATCATAGCCTTTTTCCAAAACTTCATACTTCGACGACCCCCTCAGTATATCCACCAAAAGACCCATGTTTACCTGTTCCTGCGTGCGGGCAACGGCAGAAAGAGCCATTTGCGTCATCGTCGTACCCTCGATATACTGAGGGGGGGCATTGCAGATGTCGCAATTGCCACAATTATCCTTTATGGTATCTGAAAAATAATTTAACAAAATGCGGCGGCGACAAATTTGCGCATCGGCATACTGCAACATACGATCAAGTTTGGCATTTTGAATGTCTCGATTGTCTCCTTCGGAAAACATATCGCGATAAGCATTTACATCAGCAAAACTAAAAAAAAGTACCGTTTCGGCGGGCGCACCGTCCCGACCAGCCCGTCCAATTTCTTGATAATAAGATTCAATATTTTTAGGCAAATTGTAGTGAATTACCCACCTAACATTAGATTTGTCAATGCCCATACCAAAAGCTACGGTTGCACAAACGACTTGAACTTTATCATTTTGAAAATCCTCTTGCACTTTTGAACGTTCACGAGCGGGCATTTGGGCATGATAAGCGGCAGATTTTATGTTGTTAGACAACAGTTTAACAGCAACTTCTTCTGTACTTTTTCGGCTTAGGCAATAGATAATGCCCACTTGTTTGGGACGACTTTTTACAAATTCTAAAATCTGTTCCATGCGCTTTTGACCAGGGCGCACTTCAAGACTGAGGTTTGGGCGGTCAAAACTGGAAACAAATACTGAGGGGTCTTGCAAATTGAGTTTTTCGAGAATGTCCTTACGGGTCAATTTATCTGCCGTAGCAGTTAACGCGATGATAGGAATTTGAGGAAACTGTTGTTTCAGAAAACCTAATTGAGCATATTCAGGTCTAAAATCATGTCCCCATGCAGAGATACAATGCGCTTCGTCAACCGCTATTAAAGTGATGTTTAAATTTTTTAATAAAGGTAAAAACGACTGCGAAACAGCTTTTTCAGGAGAGACATAAATCAATTTTAGTTTTTTATCAAACAATTGATTTTCAATGACTTGTGATTCAGAATAGCTTTGTGATGAGTTCAAAAAAGCAGCAGGAATACCATTCGCTTTCAAGGCTTCTACTTGGTCTTTCATAAGAGAAATCAAAGGCGAAACGACTACTGTTATCCCCTCAGTCGTGACCGCCGGAATCTGATAACAGATGGATTTTCCGCCACCTGTCGGCATCAAAACAAGGGCATCCCGTTTGTCATAAACCGTTTGAATGATGTCGGCTTGCATAGGTCGAAAGGAATCGTAGCCGAAATATTTTTTGAGAGCCTGTTGAGCGTTTGTAATATTCATTTTATGCTGTCATTAGTATTCGTATGTTTCAAAATTACCACGCAGCAAAGTTAATTTTTTAAAACAAAAAAGTAGTTTTTGGTGCAAAAAAATCAAAAACTACTTTTAATAATCAACAAATTAAACAAAAAATAAATTATTTTTTCCCTTCACTAAGGGCTTTCAAGTTCGCTAATCCTTTTTCATAATCAGGTTCAATAAAGCTGTTCATCGCCAGACCAAACCAACGGGCAATCGGATTCAAGCCATGTTCAGAGTCAAAAGACCAGACGACTTTTGTGGCGGTGCTGTCTTTTGCGGTGAGTTTAAAATCTGCAAAAGCATCGCCTTCACCTTTAAATTCCATTTTGCAATGCAGCATTTCGTTTGGTTTGGCATCCAAAATGGTCATTTTGCCTTCGCCAACTTTGTCGTTACCGACCCACGTATAGTATGCGCCCGTTCCTGCGCTCGTTGGTTCGCTGTATGTCCATTTAACATTTGGGTCAAGTTTTGCCCATGGCGACCAATTTTCCCAATTTTTTAATTCATTGATTTGGTCAAAAACGAGATGTGCAGGTGCTGCAATGTCAATTTGTCGCTCGACGTGAGATGTACCAGGTAGTAAGAAACCGATGCCTACAAAGGCGACGACGATGATGAGTATCCAACGTAAAATTTTGCCTAACATGGTTGTGGTGTTTTTAATTTAAAAAAATAAGTTTATAATTTAAGCAAAAATAAAAATATTGTTTTAAAATTAAAAATATTTTCGACAAAAAATGACTCATTCTGTCAAAATCTCACCCAATCGATTAAAAGTATAAACCGTAATAAAAATAGCGAAACCAGGGAATATCGCCATCCACCAATTCCCAAAATCCGTTCGTGCTGCCATGAGCATCGTACCCCAAGTCACTTCTTCGGCGGCTAAACCCAAGCCGATAAATGATAAAAAGGCTTCAAGCAAAACGCCATTGGCGATGCCAAATGAAAAGGCGATGAGAACGGGCGTTAAAACATTGGGCAAAGCATGACGCAAAATAATGCGTCTGGGCGATGCCCCAATTGCCTCGGCAGCTTCCATAAATTCAAGTTGCCGAATGCGTATCATTTCCCCACGAACCAAGCGGGTGAAACTGACCCAACTCGTGACACCCATCAGTAAAATAAGGCTGGTGATGCTCAAATGATTCATGATGGTCAATGCCCCTAAAATCCAAAGAATGAAGGGTATGCTCTGCATCACATCCACGAGGCGCATGATGATGAGGTCGAGGGGGACAATTATTTTTTTATTGAGGATTTTAGATTTATTGAAAAAATGTTTTTGTAAAACATTGATTATTAATTCAGAAGAGATATAAAAAGTCAATAATTTAGTCAGAATCCAAACCGATGATTCTTTTAAGTTTAAAAAAACGAAAAGATAAAACAGTAAAAGTAGGACAATGCCCCCCCTCAGTATCAGAGCCAAAATATTCATTTCCAAGCGATTGTCGCCATAATAACCGGCTGCCAGCCCAATCGGCAGACCGATGAGCAACGCCAACAAAACGCCGCCAACTCCTATAAGTAATGCTGTGCGTGTACCTGCAATCAGACCTGCCGCCACGTCTCGCCCCAATTCATCTGTACCGAGCCAATGATGTTGATATACTGAGGGGGTGTTTTGGGCAGCAAAAGGAGAGAAAAAAGGGCTGTTTGCCGTATCCAATTTCTTTGCAGAATAGGGAATCAAAGGCGGTAGATAGTTTTTTTGTGGGTCATTTGCCAACCAATTATTGAAGACTGCAACAAAGAGAATGGTGGACAAAACGAGCAGCGTTCGCTTCGGCATGTGTTGTTGCCGACGCATACCAAAGCGTTCAAAAAGGGGACGAAACCATGAGCGAATCATTATTTTTTCTTCTTTTTTTCATTCTTAGCTTTTTCAGCTTTTTCAGCTTTCTCAGCTTTTTCAGCTTTCTCTTTTTCTTCCTTTTCGGTCAACTTTTTGTCAGCGACGTTTTCATTGAGGAAGTCGTTGATTTTGTCGAGATTTATGGTCGTCGTCAATTCGCCAAACTCATTGATGCCCATGTCGAATTTGTCTATTTTGGTATTTTTTTTAGCAGGTTTTTTGGTTTTTTTTTCGTCAGACATTTCGTTTGTTTTTAATAAAAATTAAACTACAATATTTTTTCTACGCAACTCAAAGTGTTTGCCGAGATAGACTTTCCGTACCATTTCGTCGGCAGCTAATTCCTCTGCGGTACCCGCTTTCAAAATGCTGCCTTCAAACATCAAATAGGCTCTATCGGTTATCGAAAGGGTCTCTTGCACGTTGTGGTCAGTAATCAAAATGCCAATATTTTTCGTTTTTAACTTCGCAACTATATACTGAATGTCCTCCACAGCAATCGGATCAATACCCGCAAACGGTTCATCAAGAAGGATAAAACTCGGGTTTGTTGCCAATGCCCGCGCAATTTCCGTCCGCCGCCGTTCGCCACCACTTAATGTATCGCCATCGCTTTTGCGAACTTTGTGAAGGTTAAACTCGTCGAGGAGGGTTTCTAAATGTGCCATTTGCTCATTTTTACTGAGGGATGTCATTTCGAGCACAGCGAGTATGTTTTGTTCAACCGTTAGTTTTCGGAAAACGGAAGGCTCTTGCGGCAAGTAACCAATGCCTTTTTGCGCCCGCCGATACATCGCTAAATCCGTTATGTTTTCATCATCGAGATACACTGCGCCGCCATTGGGCTTGATAAAACCAACGGTCATATAAAAAGAAGTCGTCTTACCTGCCCCATTTGGACCGAGCAAACCAACGATTTCGCCTTGATTGACATAAAACGAAACGCCTTTGACCACTTGTCGCGCCCCGTAATTCTTTATGAGATTTTCTGCTTTTAATACCATGTTAATTCGTTATTCGTTATTCGTTACTGGTTATTCGTTATTGGTTATTCGT
>JAYSQG010000196.1:0-40124 GCA_043721685.1 Saprospiraceae bacterium
GTAAAAAAGTATCTACACCCGATCTGTCATAGTAACAAGCCAAACACTCCAATCGTCCATCCGTTTCTGATGTCCAAACAGACGTGTCGGCAACCTCCATTGTGCCATGACCTGAGAAATAAATCAAGACCACATCCCCCTCAGTCGCTTGAGTCAAATGTTGTTGAAAGCCCGCCACAATCGCCGTTTTTGTTGCCATTTTGTCGGTCAAAACAAGCGGTTTAAGGTCAATGGACGTGTCTTGTGACAGCCATTCTTGAATCGCCATCACATCTGGCACACAACCTGACAAGGCTGGAAAACGCGCGCGGTTTTCGAGTAAAATGCTGACATCGTAGTCATTGATGCCAATTAACAAGGCGTAAACGGTGGTCTTTTGCTTAATTTCTGACATTGTTTTTTGATTTTTTAAGTGAATAAATAGTGGTTAATATGATTTGAAAACAGCCTGACTAAGCGGCATACTTTCGTCCGCCATCGAAAGGTTGAATGGTCTCTACCTCTTTTTCAAGGACAATATCTCTTTTGTGTTCTTTGCCGTCCCACATTTCAATGACACTCACTTTTAAAGTCAAGGGGTATTTTCCTTCTGCTAAAGCATTAACCATAAAGAGCCATTGTGTGTAGTCATCGGCGGGGATAAATTGTTCTTTTTCGGTCATTGTTCGGATACTAAACGCAGGTGTTTCGTTCAAATCTACCAATTCAACTCCCATCACTTCTGCGATGCGAACATCTTGAATCGTCATATTGTCATCTTGTTTTAGCTCTTTGAGCAATATTTCGTCATTGTGAGCAATGCGAATGATGCAACGACTGTCTCTTCCCATATACATAAGATTGGGAATATTGAATAAAAATCGCCCTTGATTTTTGTTTTTAGGTTCGTCTTTACTGAGGGGGGGCGTTTTGTCTATTTCTTCCAGCATTTGTAATAATGCGTTAGATATTTGCGCTCTTTCTCTATTAGCATCTGAAAATGAACTCAATCCTAAATTCTCATTGCGTTTCAGTGTATTCAATCGTGTTTTTAACAACAAAAGATTGTTATTTAAATCTGTATCATTTGTTTCAGCCCATTTTATTAGAATATTAATCGCTTCCTCTGTTTTGGCATTGGCAACAAGTTGACGGATTTCCTCTTTGAGTTTTTGTATATCAGTGTTAACAGGCTGTTTTTCTTCTTTTTTAGGAAACTTTTCAAACAATTTTTCAGAAACCCAATTTTCTATCTCAACCTCCACATCAGTTGAAAAGCTGATACCACTATCCAATATTTTCTCATTTGCCTTGGTTCTTTCAGCATTTGCCGTAAAAAGTGCATAAGGCTTGTAGAAGTTATTAGTTTTAAGAATCTGCCATAAATCAATGCCTGCCTCCCGACCTTCAGGTCTGCCCAAATCGGAAATGATAAGGTCAAAATAGATTTTTTGAATTTTGTCTAAGGCATCGTCTGTGCTGTATGCCAATTCAAAAATGATGTTCTGGTGTTGCGCGCGCAAACGATTAACAGAAGCCTCATTATTACGAGGAATATCATCCACCCAAAGCACATAGAATTTATCAGTATTGTAAGGTGGTTGTGGGGAAATAAAAGGTTCTTCTTTACGTGATTGTTGTGTATAGGATTGACTTTCAACATTTTCTATATGTTCAACAGTTGGTTGAATATTGTTAAAAAACGAACGACCAATGGCATCTTCAATATCGGACAACTGCACATTGGTATTGTTTTTATAAAAATCACTCTCCAAATGCGCCCTTTCTTCATTTGATACTGAGGGGTCTAAAACTTGCTGCTCGTGCGTGTACCAAGCCATCGTAAATGTCTGATTTGCAGCCGCATACGAATTGGGTGGTGGCTGATTGGTATCCAAATCCAAGATTTCGAGCAGTTGTCGGCGCACTACTTTGGCTTGTTCGGGTGGCAATTTACCGCGCAATCGCTCACGCACTCTGTTCGGTATCGCGCCATCACGAAACCAACGGAGGCGACTGAGGCGCAACAAAGCGGTAAACCAAACGGTGTTTTGCGCCCATTCGGTCAGCGAAGCATCGGGCACAATGCTTTCATCGTTGAGCAAAGTTGTTAATTCGTAGTAAATATCGGGATAAACAGCCGCCGCACACAACCACGCATACCCTGCTTTGCCAAGATAAAAGCGCAAATTGTCCATCATTTCGTCAAAATCGTCGTCATCCTCGCTTGTTACGGCTTCAACCGATGGCACAGACACTTCTTGATGCACCGTTTTCCAAAAATCGGGTGTCCATACTGAGGGGGCATCCCATTGCGCCACAAGTGTTACTAAACCTGCCGCCGTTGCGGGTACAACGGGGAAAAGTTGACACAATGCTAATTCTGCATTCGTCCATTGGGCGGTGCTTTTGTTACATAACAAAGCAACTTCTTTAAAATTGTCCACCAAATCCAAAGTACGGTTCGACGGGCGTAAATCGGGCAGTGCCAACAAGCCGTTTGGTTCACCCACAATCAACAATTTAGCACCATCATATTCTGCCGCCAAGCGTTCAACATTCGTAAAACTCGACGGTTCGCGGCGGTCGCGCCAACAGCGATAGGGAATGTTGTCATAAAAAAACCATTCGACAGCCACATCGCGGCGGCGCAACTCTGCACCCAAATCGGCATATAAACCCGCAAGGTGGTCACGTGGCGTTTTTTGTTCAATCAATAAAATATACTGAGGGGTCGTTTTGCGGCGGCGGCGATGAAAAGTCGGCATACCACCGTTGCGAATAGTGGCTTTGATACTGAGGGGTATATCCCAATCCGAAACATAAGACCATTCTTTTTCAAGCAACGGACGCACGGCTTTGTCAATTTCGCTGGTATTCCAAATCCTCAAATCGTTCTGTGGAAACCGCAACTCGATGCGAATAGGTCCACTGCGCCCTACGGTTTTGGCTGGTTTTGCTTTGTGCTCAGTCGTTTGTTGTTTTTCAAGATTTTGAGACGAATCCGTCTGCTTTTCTTCAGTTTTTACTTGTTTTTCGAAAGACTTATCTTCTTTTTCGACTGTTTTAAGGTCTGATGCTACTTCTTTTTGTTTTTTAATAAAATTATCAAAAGTTGTATAAAAGATTTGTTGATCTTCTTCTGAATGACAAAGCAACGCTGCCAAACGGTATTTCCATTCCTCGTCAGTGAAATTGCGCCCATGATTTTTCTCTACAAACCGCGCCAAACGGAGATGCGTATCAATGCCTAAAACGAATTGCTGCATCACGAGTTCGTCGAGCAATAAGTCAAGCAATAGTAATACGTTTGCGTTATCCGAGTCCATTAATTTTGCTGAGTTGACGCTGATTATAAAATTCAATTTTGGCTTGCAAAGGCAGTATAAGTTTTGACATGGGCAAGTCCGATTTGCCAATGTCTATTTCATCGAACAATTCACTTGGCGTGAAGAGTGTATTCAATTTATCGTTCAAAAAAGTCTGTTGCCAATCCACCACATCCTCAACAGCAATGTCGCCGAGTTCAGCGAAATTGAAGACGATTTGAGGCATTTTCTGCTTTATTTTATCAAAAACAATGGGAATTAAAGCATTTGGACGGCTAAAACTGGCTGAAAAAACAACCACAAGCCGCTCACTCAAATCGCGCTGTAACTCCTTCGCATAAGTGCCGATATACCAATCGAGCAAGGTTTCTAAATGTTTTTGTAGGGTTTCGTTACGGGTGGCATTGTTGCGATCAGTCCATTCTGACAAATTCAAAGGATGGTGAATGACCAATAATTGCTCATCGGCGGGGCGGCGATTGAGGGCGCACAGGTGATTGGGTTCAGCGTCTTTGCCGCCGAGTTTTTCTTTATATATCTCGGATAGGCGTATTTTGAAACGGTCTTGGTTATCAGACCCTTCTGTACTGAGGGGTGTTCCTTCGGCAAATTGAGTGACATCAGGAAGAGGCATTTCTTGAAAAAGATGCACCTTATCCTTACAAATCCTTGGCATAGAAAATAATTCAAAACGTCGGGGCAACAATTGCGGGCAATCAACAGACAGGTCGTGATAGAAAAAGAAAGTAGGTTCGGGACGTTTGGCGTTCGTTTTTTCAAGGCAAATGCGTTCAAAATCGCTTGTTTCTGTCGCCCTATCACACAGCATATAGCCGTCCGTAGAAACGCCCATCGTTTGAATTTTGTCTTTATCCGTTTTCTGAATTTTGGAACTACCTGACGCATCAGCAATCCATTGTTCAAATTTTTCATCGCCAATAGTGCTGCCGTCTTTTTTAAATAAATCATAAACTTCAAGGCTGTCTTCTACCATTTGCGTAAAAATACCACGCACAGACTCGTTAATAAAATCGGAGTTGAAGGTTTTATCACCGTTTTCAGTCGGGCTCCCATTGTCGGTATAAAAAGAATTTCGAGCGGCTTCGAAGGCTTCTTGCAAAGTCTTAGCGGGTGTTCGGCTTGTAAATTCAGTATAAAAACGCACCGCAAAATCAAGCGCATAGCTGTCTTTTATGGGTTTATTGGTAGCAATAACGGCTGAAATGCCATTGTCGAGAAAAAAATTAGCTTGGTCACGGGTTGAACAACCGTTCAAAAAAACGAGTTTCAAACCTTTTGCCAATGGCTTGATATACTCTGCCAAATGTTTTGAGAATAGGATTTTGGCTGTGCCTTGCAAATCATTAACTTGCAATATATTGGCTCCTGCATGACCTGAAAAGTGAAAAATCAATAACTCATCCGTCAGATTAGAAAACCCAGTGCGTATATCTTCTGCCGTTGCAAAGGGGCGAGGCAAGGCAATACAGTCCTTCGATATTGGAAAAAGGACATCCAATACCTTCTGAAACTCCTTACTAACCCCAAACAGCGGATTGTCAGGGTTGAAAGAGTACGCCATGAGAGCAACTTTTTTTGGCATAGTTTAAACCGATTGTTTCAATTTTTCAAGGTCTTCTTTGTTCTTTGCTAAAATCGGGTACGTGGCGATGAGCTTGGTTTTGGCTTCGATGGTATCGTGTTTGGTCAAGTCTATTTCTCGTTTTTGCAGCATTTTGACCCACTGAATCAACTCCGCCGTTGCTGGCTTTTTACGCATGCCGCTTTCACGAATATGAATAAATGTATCAATGATATTGTCTAAAAACTTATCATAATCAGGCGATAAATCAACGTTTTTCCTTACGATTTCTGCTAAAATATCCTTTTTAGGGAAATCAATGTGAAAAAAAATACACCGTCGCAAGAAGGCATCGGGCAGATTTTTTTCAGAATTACTGGTCAAAATGATGATGGGCGCGTTGCGTTTGATGCGTTTGTCATCGGGTTCAGTCATTTGACGGATGAAGTTTTGGGCATCGAGGCTGATTTTACTGAGGGGTGTCTTGAGCCGTGAAAATTCTGCTTTTTTTGAAAAATCAAACGCGGCATAATCCCCTGTCGTGGCTTCTTCAATTCGAAAAGCGAGTTCTTCCAACTCAAAAAGGACATCGTTTGGAAAATCACGCGGGGCTTTGTCAATTTCATCAATTAAAACCACAAACTGCTTTTCCGCAGACGCAGCTATTGCCAAACCGAGTGCTTCAAAATTGACATAATCCAAAGGATTAACGGTCCGTTTTTCGTTTTGATGATGCGCTTCGCGGAAGTGCCGAATGGCATCGTAGCGATAAAAAAGGTCGCGCGCAACCGAAGTAGTCTTGGTATTGAAGCGCAAAACTTCAGTATTGTGCTGTTCAGCGAGCCAATAGGCGAGTTGTGTTTTGCCCGTTCCGGGTTCGCCCGTCACGAGCAAAGGCATCTGTAAATCGAGAGCGACATTGCAAGCGGCTTGGAGATTGTCGGGCGCAATGTATTTGGTTTGTTGAGCCATGTTTTTTTATTGCAATAATATAGCTTTTTAGTAAAAAACGTATGTGATTACAGGTTTTTTACTAATAAATATTCATGGATGCTTAATTCTACTTTGGCACTTTACAGGAATCGTCATTGCGAGGTACGAAGCAATCTGTTATTCGTTCGCAGACTACCAAAAAGATGCTGCGTTCTTCAAAAAGATTGCTTCGCTTCACTGCGGTACTCTCGCAATGACGAAGTGGATTTTTAAAGTGCCAAAGTAGAATTAAAACATGGTGAAATATCAAAAATACTGAGGGGTATATTGTTTTGGATTTAGGATATTGGTCGTTCCACAATTCCGAAGGAATTAAAGACGAATAACCGTAGATAAAATCTACGCACGTGCCGAAAGCTGCCTCACAACACCGAAGGCGTTGAATGTTAAACAGTTATATGCTACGTACCTATTCAATTCCTTCGGAATTGGTGTGCAATTTATGGTTCATCCCGTAGATTTCATCTACGGTTATTCATATTCAATTCCTTCGGAATTATGGGTGTGCTATTTTTTGTACAGTTCCTAATTTCAAAGTTGAGTTTATGTAATTTCAAAGTTGAGTCTATGTAATTTCAAAGTTGAGTCTATGTAATTTCAAAATTAAGCTTATATTTGTCTTAAAATCAAGGGGTTATGATACAAAGGCAAATTGCGAAATCTATTAACGCTTTAAAAGACAAATTTCCAGTGATTGCACTGACGGGTCCGCGGCAATCAGGTAAAACAACTTTACTCAAAAACACATTTCCAGATTATCAGTATGTGTCGCTCGAAGACCTCGATAATCGCAATTTTACACAAATTTGATTCGTTTGACCTCCTCAGTATCTGAGTGATACTGAGGGGGTGTTTTTATCTTAAATATAGAATGAAGATAAGGTAAAAAGAGTTAATACCCATCATTTTGCTTCAAATATCCAGGCAGATTAGATGCACCATCAATAGCCGTTTGTGGTATTGGGAAAATCCGTTTCTTTTTATCGGTGTTGGTTTTTTCTGTCCAAGCATCCTCATATTTTCCAAAACGAATCATGTCGGTACGTCTAATCATTTCCCAATAAAGTTCAAAACCACGCTCACGAAATAGTATATCTAAAGTCATGGACGTGAGCGGTGGCGGTGGTGTTGTAGCTGATCGTGCGGCTCTAACTAAATTGACATCTGCCAAAGCACTCGCAGCGTCGCTACTTTTACGCAATTTCGCTTCCGCACGCATGAGGTAAACATCTGCCAAACGGACAATAATCAAATCGGCTTCGCCAAAATTCCGACCACTGGCTGATTTTTTACTGAACTCATATTTTTCTACTCTATAACCTGTATTGTAATTGCTGCCCGCAACTGTAAAATCTATCTGTTCGGTAAAATCAACAGCTAAAGTCGGTTTATTACGGGTGTCATGGAAGAGTTTGCCAACAAGCATTTTACTGTCAGCACATTTCAAAAAGACACCATTTTTTCTGATTAAACCATATTGTTGACCGCGTAAAATGCCTCTATTGATGTTAAAATTAGCGGCATCTACGCAAGAGTCTTTTCCATTTGAGTAAATGCTTAGATTTTCCTTATAAAAACGTGGGTCAGCGGCAGCAGGGTCTTTTGGCGAGTAGGCATTCGCCCATGAGCGATAAAAATCGGGCGTAATACCGGGTCCATCTGTACCGTTTGCATTCGGAAAAGCGGGCAGTGGGAATTGGTCGCCCGACAAAGAGAAATAGGACATACGGTTGTGACCGTTCAAATCGAAACGTTGATCGACGGCAAAAATTAGTTCTTTATTGTCGTGATTGTCGGAGTTGAATATTGAAAAATAGTCTTTTGATAATTGATATTGATTGGAATTGATGATTTTATCACAATATTCAACGACTTTATCCATATCTTCTGGTTTAAAAGTCGGTTTATCGGCATAAACATCGCGATAAACGCCAGCATTGAGGTACAAACGAGCAAGCAAGCCCCAAACACCTGCTTTGGTCAAACGTCCGGGTCCGACGGTCGTTTCTAAGTTTGGCTCAACAGCGAGTAACTCATTTTTGATGTATTCAACCGCGTCATTACCCCTCAGTATTTTTGAAATATCACCTATATCTTCCTTGACAAAAATGACCCCGAAAAGGTCTAAAGTGAGCATTGAATAATATGCCCGCATCCCTCTGGCTTCGGCTAAAAACGTTTTCGCCGATGGGTCTTTGTTGTCGGGCAAGGCTTGAATGGCAGAAACACACCGTGAAATGCCTTGCAAAATGAAGTTCCAAGTGCTACGCAAATTCGGATCTGTACTGGTGTAGGTGTGTTGGTGCATGGCGATGTAAATACCGTTATCGCCCCAATCTGTGCCGCCTCTATATGGCAAAATGGCTTCGTCTGTTGATATTTCTTGAAGTGCGAAATAGGTCGTATGTTGAAAAATATTGGGCAAAAGAGCATAAGTTGGCGCAATGATACCCTCTGCCGCTTGCTTATCGGTCAGACCTGTCGCTGATGTTTCGTCCAATATTTGTTCTTTCAAATCCGTGCAGCTGTTTGAGAACAGAATGGCTACAAAAGTGAGTAATATATATAATTTACTTTTCATTATTTTTAAGTTTTATTAGTAAAAAATGATAAAATACTGATCCGAAGGATTCCTTTGGAAGGGAGGCTATTTCCAATATTTGAAGTTTAAAAAATGACATTTAAACCAAAAATAAATGATTTAGCCTTCGGATAACTCAAATAATCAATGCCGTAAGATGAAATACCGTTGATAGTTCTATCAATATTGACCTCTGGGTCGTAACCATCGTATTTCGTGAAAAGTAATAAGTTTTGTCCTGTCGCAGACAACCGCAAAGAAGACACCCATTTGTTGATTCCCAATGATTTAGGATTGATATTATAACCTAATGTCACGTTGTTCAATCTGAAATAAGCACCATCTTTTAAGTATCTCGAAGAAACCGGTGCCGAGTTATTGATGGATTCATTGGTCGCAGCAACGGCTTCGGCAGTGGTGTTGATACCTTTTGACAATCTTAATTTATAAAAATTAGAGTTAGCCGTATTATCATAAATTTTATTGCCTGAAACGCCGTTGAAATTGATACTCATATCAAAACCGCCATAGGACATATTGCCATTTAGGTTATATTGTCTGGTAGGTAAAGCACTGCCAACGGCTACACGGTCTTTGTCAGTGACAATGCCGTCGCCATCGACATCTCTAAATTTGCTAATGCCTTTATCGTCAAAACCTGTAAAATCTTTTAAGAAAAAAGTACCAATTGGTTGACCATTGATATAACCATTAATTGTAGCCGATGTTAAACCCGAACCCGAAGCAGAGCCTGATGGAATAACAGAGTAAGGCGAATTTTCCACTACATTGTCTATAAATGTGATATTGCCGCCAATATCAAACCTAAAACCGCTTGGTCTCCTAAAATGGTAGTACAATTCCAGCTCCAAACCCTTGTTCGTGATGCTCATATCCTTCACATTTGTCCAAGTTGTACTGGCTGGTTGAACGGGGTCGGCAGGAATGACTTCCAATAAAATATCATTTGACACCTTACTGAATACGTCCAAAGTTCCTGAAATAGCCCCATTAAATAGCCCAAAATCAAGTCCCATATCTGTTTGGTTAGAAGCTTCCCAAACGATATTGGGATTTGCCAAGCGCGTGTAAGACGTTCCCGCAGGGTAAGTACCTGTCGGATACAATGGATAACTGATTGAACCAGACACTTGTGAAGTAAACAACGCCTGTGTGATTTTTGAAGGAATCTCTTGATTACCTGTACGACCCCAACCTGCACGCAGTTTCAAATCACTGAATATGGTGTTTTTCATAAATTCTTCTTCTGCAATCCGCCAGCCAAGCGAAAAGGATGGGAAAATGCCATATTTATTGTTCGCGCCAAATTTGGAAGAACCATCAGCCCGTACAGTTCCCGTAACTAAATATTTACCTTTATACTGATAGTTGACGCGCGAGAAAAATGACTGCAATTCATTTATCAAGGCAAAACCGCCTGGTTTATTATTCGCTAATGTCAAATCCTGCCCCAAACCTGGGTTGTATTGAGGTTCAATACTTGAAATAGGGAATTTATTGATGCTGTAACTACGCCCTTGCACAAATATTTTTTGATAAGAATGACCGACTAAAGCCGATAAATTATGATCGGTTTTTGACATCGTATAAGTGATATAATTTTCAATCAACTTATTGCGATTCGTGATATTAATGGTTTCAAGACGACCATCTTGAAGCGGTACAGCATTGGGCAACGATTGAATATCACGGGTCGAAGTTGAATTGTCAATGCCAAAATTAAGTTTATACACAAGACCTTTCAAAATGGTAAAAGAAGGCGATATATTGCCGATAACGCGGTTTATCGTCGTAATATCTTTTTCTAAATCAAGCGTAATCAATGGGTTAGTGCCGCTTGCATATTTAAACGGCTTCCCCTCAGTATCGTAAGCGGGATAAGTCGGATTCGCTGAAATCGCACCACCTAACATTGAACCAATGGGCGGACGCTCATTTTTTGTATATGTCGAATTCAAATTCACATCAATATTGAGCTTGTCATTCAATAATTTTTGAGTGACATTAATACGTCCTGTATAGCGATTCAATTCATTGTTTTTTAAAATGCCTTCTTGATTTTGAAGACCTAATGAGGCATAATAAGTCAGTTTATCGGCACCGCCACCAAAGGAAAGGTTGTGGTTTTGTGTGTAAGCCGTCCGCATGACTTCTTTTTGCCAGTCAGTATTGGCTTTTAAGTCTTCTAACACGCCCCCAACTTTGGGCACTTGGATTCTATATTCGTCAGCAGAAAATACTTCTAAAGGTCTTGCAAGGTTTGAAATACCATAATTTGTAGAAAAATTAAGCGTAGAAAACCCAGATTTACCGCGTTTGGTGGTAATCAAAATAACACCATTTGCACCACGAGACCCATAAATGGCAGTCGCCGAAGCGTCTTTTAAGACATCTATGGCTTCAATATCTTGTGGATTCAAGAAATTCAAAGGGTTTGTTGCGCCACCCGTACTCGTATTGTCCAAAGCCACACCGTCTAAAACAAAAAGCGGCGTACTGCCTGTGCGAACACCGCCCGGACCTCTGATGGTGATATTTTGCAAACCGCCTGGTTCGCCACTCGCAGAGGTAACATTGACACCCGCCATTTTGCCTTGCAAAAGTTGCTCGGGCGAGTTAATGATGCCTCGATTAAATTCGCCACTTTTCAGCGATTTCACAGCACCCGTCATATCCTTTTTAACCGCACTACCATAGCCAATAACGATTAATTCGTTCAAATCACTGGCAGATGAGACAAGGGTAATGTTGATAACCGATTGGTTATTGACAGGCACTTTTTGATCGGTATAACCGATAAACGAGAAAACTAAAGTCGCATCAGAAGGGCAGATGAGTGAGTAATTCCCATCCAAATTGGTTAATGTACCTTTGTCTGTGCCGTTAATGCGAATGCTGACACCCACCAAAGATTCTTTGGTGTCACCTGCCATGACCTTGCCCGTGACGGTAATATCGGCAAGCAAGGATGTCTTTTCGGGTGGTGAAAAAGCCAAAGCATATAACGTTTGGCACATAAAAAAGCAGAGTAAAAGGGTGTTTAAGTGAGCGTTTTTTTCATTATGATAGGTTTATGTTAAAAGAGAATTGGTGAAGTAAAAAAAAAGTTTTCTTATTGGTAATTTTGCAACATGACTGTATTGTAATTAAATATTTGGGTTATGGTTGTGAATATAAAATATAATTCCAAATTTAGAAGTCATAACGTACATTTTCATTTATGCAAACGTTTGAAAAAAATTAAGTGCTGTTAGTCCCCCTCAGTATTTTATCGCTTCTAGCATCTTTCACTTTTTTGCGTAAAGGTAGAAACCTATCGAAAGTCCATTTTGTCCAGCATATTATTTAATTGTTAATCATCATGTGAAGCCGTTTCTGTTTGGTTAGCACCAAATAAAGTCTTTTGGACGAACAAAATAGATGCCCTTGAACGGCGTTTATCCATTCAAGAAGATATTAACATCATTCCTTAATTTTAAAAAAACATAGAAAAATGAGCCATCAACCCATCGTTTTAGAACGGACATTCAATGCACCCATCTCAAAAGTATGGCAAGCACTGACAGACAATGACGAAATGAAAAAATGGTATTTTGTCTTACCTGAATTTAAAGCTGAAGTGGGGTTTTTCTTTCAGTTTTTAGGTGGCAAAGATCCTGAAAATCAATATCTGCATTATTGTGAAGTTACAGAAGTCGTAGTCGGTAAAAAACTAACGTATAGCTGGCGCTATGACGGTTATGAAGGCAATTCGTTTGTTACATTTGAATTGTTTGATGAAGGAGACAAAACGTTATTGAAATTGACACATGTAGGTATTGAGACATTTGCACACCTCAATCCTGATTTTGCAAAAGAAAACTTTGTCGTAGGCTGGACGGCTATACTCGACATGTCTTTGAAGGATTATCTTACAACTTCAAAGTAGAACCCCGAATAATCAATTCAGGTGGTAAAATGATTTTTTCCTTTTGTGTCGTCGTCGTTTCAGAATTATTCAAAAACAACCGAGCCGCTTCTTGACCAATCAATTTACTTGACCGATTAACAGACGAAAGGGCCGGATTGAAATAAGCAGCGAAAGGCGAATTATCAAAACCAATGACCGCTACTTGTTCGGGAATAGAAAAACCCATCTCCAAAATAACTTGCATAGCAGCAATCGAAACGTAATCGTTGACCCCAAAAATGGCATCGGGTGGGTTGGGTAAAGACATCAAGCGGCGGGTCGGTACAACGGCACTTTCTGCTTTGAAATTGGTGTTAACAACTAAATTGTCATCAAAAGGGATATTGTATTTTGCCAAACAATCCTTATAACCTTTACAACGCCTTTCTGAAACAGTCAAACCGATAGGTCCTTTGAGGTGTGCGATTCTACGACACCCCCTCAGTATCAGATGCTCCGTTGCCGTAAATGCCCCCAAATAATCGTCAACTGTAATACTTGTCGCTTCTACGCCGTCGTATTCACGGTCAATAAAAATGAGTGGAATTTGCCTTTGCAAGATGTTTTCAAGGTGTTCATAATGCCCAGAATGGTAAGTTTCTTGCGAAACGGATAGAAAAATACCTTCAACGCGACAAGCCAATAATTTTTCAACATACTCTTTTTCAAGGATATAACTTTCATTTGTCACGCAAATAGTCAACATATAACCCCGTGTTTGCAACACCGATTGTAAGCCGTCCAACATCGCTGTTTCGTGAAAATGGCTAAGATTGGGTATGATGACACCGACTGTTCCCGACTTACTATGCCGTAAACCGAGCGACAAGGTGTTGCGTTGATAACCCATACGGTTGGCGTATTCCTGAATGTTTTTCCGTGTTTCCTCGCTGATGAGTGGATGGTTGTTCAATGCTCGAGACACCGTTGACGGCGAGCAATTGAATTTTCTAGCGATGTCTTTTATGGTAATTGGATGGTTGCTTGTATTCATAGCTCAAACATAGAAAATTTTGGGGCAAAAAGCTATATCTACAAGGCGGATTGATTTTTAAAGCCCCAAAGACCTTTTATACTGAGGGGGCAAATATCACAAATAATCGAAATCACTTTTGCCATCCAAGGCTTGGCGTGCGGCAAGGAAAGTTTCTTTCTGCAATTTTAAGATTTTAAAATAGTGGTTGGTCTTATCATATCTAAAACGAGCGACGCGATCTGCCAAAATTTTCTCTTCATCCACTTCACCATTGAACTCAAACGCATGTGTTTCGTAGGCATATGGCAACATTTCGGCAATCTTATTTTGTTTGAAACGGCGTGCCGACAAAGCCAAAGCCGTGCGCCAATTCTCATGCCCTTCAATGTGAATGGGTTCGTCAAAAGCCTTTAAAAAGTCAAAATACATTTGCGTTTCGTCATCCTCTTCTTTCCAATGCCCTAAACGTCTTTGATGATTGTAGTAAGTAAATGCCTCCTGCGTTTCAGTATCTTCAGCTATATTCACAAAATCCAAAGGGTTGAAAGCGTACAAACCTGGTCGTTTTTCAGATGATTCTTCGTTAGGGTCTTCGTTTGTCAATTCCGCCCAGTCGCTTTCCGTTTTGAGTTTTTCTTTAAGATCGTTATATTTAATTCTATAGCCTTCTGCCACATAAATCGCTTCCTTTTCCCCGCGTAAGTCGGGCAAATCTAACCAAGAAATGGTGTGTTGTGCTTTATCAAAATATGTGTATATGTCGGGCATAATGGCAGAATCATAGGGCGTTTGTGCTACATTTGCCATTGTTTCTGCCTTTTGGCTGCGTAAAAACTGACGATGATTTTTGTGGCCTTGGTAGTTTTGCCAATCAATATATTCTCCAAAAAGAGCTTCTGAATGGTCAATTTCTTCTTTCAAAAACCCTATGCAAACATCCAATTCTTCAGGTGTAATGGGTGCAATGAAAGGGCAAGAACGGATATGATGCTGCCAATAAATGAAGTCAGCACAAATGTTCACAAAAGGTAATTGAACCAAACCTGCACGCCATTGACATTGAAGGTTAAAGAGCTTTTTTTGTAGAATTATGTCAATATATCGGTCTGCATCGCTCAAAAACTGCATTTTATGCTGGTCGTAAGCGTCTTTATAATTGTCAATGTTTTTGAAAAAATCGTGTTTTATAGCAGCGTATTCCTTGATGAAACGATCGATACTGAGGGGGTTATGCTGGGCATAGTATGCCAGATAACGTTCATGCGATTTGAGATATTCTCTATGTTGCTCTTCTGTCCAATTGATATAATTCATGGACTGCACATGCTTTCGTTTCATAAGTTTTAATATAAATGGACTCCAAAAGAAGCGCAAAGGTACAAAAAATGGGCAGTAGGTAAAATAGAATGTATGTTTTTTTGTGCAAATATATTTTTTCAAAATTAATGAAAAAAAAAGCGACATAAGGGTTACTTACGTCGCTTTCTTAGAGTTGTTTTGTACTTAAATTGTTTTTTTTGAAAATATTTTATTTAACAAATTAAAGACAAGAGCAAACAGAACAACCAAAACACAACCAATCAAATTTAACCACAAAAAAGCCGTCAAATTTACCCACCAACTATAAATAACGAAAGCTTCTGCAAACAAAGCTGCCCAAAAAACAGAGCCGCCTTTGACATTTTTGAAGTAAAAAGCGACTAAAAAGACCCCTAAAATCGTCCCATAGAACCATGAACCTAATATATTGACCGCTTCAATGAGACTACCAATATTGGCAGTGAACTGCGCAACTATGATACAGAAAATGCCCCAACCCAAAGTTGCCATTTGCGAAAATTGATAATAATGTTTCTCCGAACCATTCGGATTGATGAGGCGTTGATAAATATCCACAACCGTACATGAAGTGAGAGAACTAAAAGCCGATGCCATCGAGCCCATAGATGCTAATAATATGACCGCAATCAATAAACCGACTAAACCAACGGGTAAATATTTGGTAACAAAGGATAGAAAAATATAATTGGTATCGTTCACATCTTCGCTTGGATTGTTCTCTAACATCAATGTTTTTACTTCTTTTCGCAAGCCATCAGTCTGTGTGTTTAATGCCAATACTTGTTCGACATTTTGATTGATTTCTGTATTGTTTTCCGCTTTTATTGAAGTTATCATATTGTTGACAGCTATTTTCTTCTCATCAAAAACCTTAGTATTACGCTCTAAAATGCTTTTATACTGAGGGGTCTCTTCGACCTTCTGTAAAGCTGTTTGGTTGAAAAAAAGCGGTGGTTGTTCGAATTGGTAAAACACAAAAACCAATGCGCCAACCATCAAAATGAAAAACTGCATCGGTACTTTCAGAATGCCATTCATCAACAAACCTAAGCGGCTTTGACCGATGGATTCGCCTGATAAATAACGTCCGACCTGCGATTGGTCTGTACCAAAATAAGATAATTGTAGGAAAAAACCACCTATCAAACCCGACCAGACATTGTAGCGATTACTGAGGTCAAATTCCCAATCAATGACGTTGGTTTTACCCATTTTACCCGCAATTTTCAAGGTATCCGTAAAGCCAATGCCTTCTGGTAATAATTTCACGACCATAAAACCAGCGATAAACATGCCGCCTAAAACCACAAACATCTGTTGCAATTGGGTATAAGAAATGGTTTTTGAACCGCCAAACATGCAGTACAAAGTCACAACACTACCCGTCAGTATATTTGTCCAATACAAGTCCCAACCGAGTATCGTTGTCAAAATAATCGAAGGTGCAGCGATGGTAACGCCTGTTGACAACGCACGTGGTATGAGGAACAAAAAAGATGTGAGGACTCGCGTCTTTAAATCGAACCTTTCTTCTAATAATTGGTAAGCTGTGAAGACTTTTAGCTTTTTAAACAAGGGAATAAACGTTATCGCTATCACAATCATCGCCAATGGCAAGCCAAAATAGAACTGAACGAACCGCATACCATCTATATAAGCTTGTCCAGGTGCTGAAAGGAATGTGATGGCACTCGCTTGTGTTGCCATAACGGACAGCGTAACGTGATACCACGGCATTTGTCGATCTGCCAACAGGAAACCTTCCATATTGTGCTTGGACATACGCCCTTTCCAAAGACCATAAGCAACGATACAACCTAATGTTAAAACTAATACGAGCCAATCAATAAAATTCATACAGTTGGTTTAAAAATTACAACAAAGCTTTTTCTAATTTTTGCAAAAATAGTTAATATCGTTTCTTTATACGTAAAATTAGACAGACAGCATAAAAAACAAGGAAAATAGGTTTTGTTAGTTGATTCATGAAAAAGACTTTCCTTTGCGTTCAAACTTATTTTAGTGTCGTTATGGAAAATCAAAACAGCTCAGTAAATTTAAAAATGGAGATCAGTTATCGGCAAATCGTCCGATTGGCTTTACCGATCAGCTTGTCCATTTTTATACCACAATTCAATTTTTTTACCAATAATTTTTTCTTAGGCAACTACGATAAAAGTGGGGAACTCTTGGCATTGGGTGGTATTACGGGTGTCTATTACCTCGTTTTTGCGGTCATGGGTTTTGGTTTGAACAACGGTTTGCAAGCCCTCATGGGCAGAAGGGCAGGAGAGGATAGGGTCGAAGAGATTAGCAAACTCTTTTGGAATGGCGTTCGGGTTGCGCTGTTGATGTCGGTGGTTGCCATTGTTTTGTCTTATACATTGGGTTCTTTTTTATTGACTTATTCCTTGAAATCGAATGAATTAGCGCAAAAAGCAGTCGTTTTTTTACAAATTAGAATTTTAGGACTGCCTATGCTTTTGCTGTTTCAACTGTGCAATGTCTTGTTGATTTCTTCCAACAACAGCCGTTTCCTTTTGTATGCAACGGTAGTAGAAACGCTTACAAATATCTTTTTTGATTATGCTTTGATTTATGGAAAATGGGGTTTTCCCGAATTGGGTTTCAACGGAGCGGCTTATGCGAGCCTGATTACTGAGGGGGTCGCTTTTGCAGCGTCTGTCCTCGTTTTATATGGGGCGGGCATCGTTCCGAAGTTGCAATTAGACAAAAACAAAGCCTTTGATAAAGGTATCATTCGTCTTATCACTGTTCAGTCATTGCCTTTGATTTTCCAATTGGTCATCAGCATCATGAGTTGGGAATTTTTCTTTATTTTGGTTGAACGGCATGGGCAAATACTGAGGGGGGATACGCTCGAAAGTGCGATTACGAATGTGATGCGCAATTTTTTTGGATTTTTTGGTTGCACCACATGGGCTTTGGCTTCTACTTGCAACACAATGGTTAGTAATGTCATCGGTCAAGGTTTACAAGAGCGTGCGCTAAAAGTTGTCCGCATGATTATGTCTTTGAGCGTTGGTATTGCCTTGATATTTGCCCTGATTATCAATCTTTTCCCTGTCGCTCTGTTGTCTATTTATGGTCAAACGGCTGAATTTATCAATGAAGGTGTGCCAATTGTGCGCATTGTGTCATGTGCTATTATTGCAATGTCTTTGGGTGCAGTTGCCTTAAATGGCGTCAATGGTACGGCACAAACGCGCGCCACATTGAACATTGAAATTGTTGCCATCCTTATTTATTGCCTCTACACTTGGCTCGTTTTTGAGCATTGGCGACTGCCTTTTTTTGTGGGTTGGTTGTGCGAAATTGTTTATTGGTCTTCTATTTTCGGGATGGCGTATGGTTATTTGAACAGTGGTCGGTGGAAGGGGAAGGTGATTTAAAAGGTCAATTTTTCACAAGATTTTAGTAAAAATTTCCGATATTTACCCATCAGTGTGACAAATAAATTCATTTAAAGGAATAAAAATAAATTCGTTTTTCTGAAAGCCGTAGCTTAATTTTGTATAAAAGTAATTAAAATGGAACTATTAGCAGTATCAGTCAAATCAGATGAGGCGGCTCAAACTTTGAAAGCCTTTTTACAAACGATTGACTACATTGAAACAGTGAAACAAGTTTCAGATGAGTCGAATCAACCATTAACCGCATTTACTAAAGGCAGTTATACAACTTCTGAAAAACCTTCGGATTACGCAGGTATATGGAAAAATAGAAAAAAAATTGACGCTAAAAAGTTACGCCAAAGAGCATGGAGAAGAAAAAAATAATACTATGCGATACAAACATATTGATTGATTTATTTCATGGAGACGACTGTGTTACTCAAGAATTAGATTATCTCACTTTTGACCGTTTAGCAGTATCTGTTGTATCAGTGGCTGAAATTTATTTTGGTATGCGTAAAAGAGAGGCGGCTGTAACAAAAGATTTGGTTAGAAAATTTAATCATTTGCATCTTGATAAAGAAATCTCAAAGCTATTTATTCAATTTGTATTAGGTTACAAAGATATGCGCATAGGTATTCCTGATGCCTTGATAGCGGCAACAGCTTTGGTCAATAACGTGGAACTTTATACTCATAATCGAAAAGATTTTGATTTTATTGATAATTTAAAACTCTATAATCCACGTTTTTAAGTATTATTTCATTAAAATCTACAAAACAGGTAATGTTATTCAGGATGCTTGGGGTTTTCAGTGATATTACTTAATTTTGTTTGACTTCCTATTTCGGTCATCATCTAAACAACCATCTTTATGCGTTTTTCCATCTTAAAATATCTTTTCGTCTTCATCACGCCAGTCGTTGTTTTGTTTTCATTATCAATGAACGGATTGTGGACATACTTTGCCCTCTTTTTCGTCTTTGCTTTTATTCCACTTTTAGAATTTTTCTTTAAAGGCAATGAAAATAACATGTCCGAAATCGAAGAAGCCATCGCCTTAGAAGACAAAACCTACGACTTCATTATTTGGATTTTAGTGCCGATACAATTATTGACGTTCGGCTATTTTTTGATGCGCATAAGTGACCCCTCAGTATTCTACTACGAAAAAGTGGGTATGATGACTGCTTTTGGCATTTCCTGTGGCGTTTTAGGCATCAATGCCGCCCATGAATTGGGGCATCGCCAAACGAAACACGAGCAATTAATGAGTAAAATATTGCTTTGCACGACTTTATACATGCACTTTTTTATTGAACACAATCGTGGACACCACAAGCATGTTTCTACCGACGAAGACCCCGCTTCTTCAAAATATGGCGAAAACTTGTATGCTTTTTATATCCGTTCTGTGCGTGACAGTTGGTTATCAGCTTGGCAAATTGAGAAAAAACGTTTGGCACAAGCCAACCAAAACTTTTGGAGTTGGCACAACGAGATGCTCGTTTATCAAGTCATTCAAATCTCTTTATTAGTCATTATTGGCGTTGCCTTTAATGTAGAAATAATGTTTTGGTTCATAAATTCAGCGATTATGGGTTTTTTACTCTTGGAAACAGTGAATTACATCGAGCATTATGGTTTGCGTCGTCAAAAGGTAACGGAGAAACAATATGAACCTGTTCTGCCCATTCACTCTTGGAATTCTAATCATGCCTTAGGACGTGTTTTACTTTTGGAACTCACACGTCATTCCGACCATCATTTTAAAGCCACCCGTAAATATCAAGTTTTGCGACACTTTGACAACAGCCCTCAAATGCCAGCGGGTTATCCTGCGATGATGTTGTTGGCACTCGTTCCACCGCTTTGGTTTAGGGTGATGCACAAGCAAATTGCTGATTATCGTACCGTTTAATCAAACCAACTTCAACCCAATGACCAAAGCCCACATCACCACAAAACTCACGAGCAATGACATGTTCACCAACAAAGCCGCAACACGTGAATCGAAATGTAATTCGTCTGAAAACGGTAAAATAGTGAGACCAACAGGCAAAACAACGCATACGATTAAGATACTTTGTTCCAACGACGGCGGTAACACAATGCACAGCAATGCGACTGCCAACAAGCCACATGTATATCGTATCATCAACACTTTACTGACTGCCCACACTTGTTTTTTGTCTAATTCAAAACTCAAATAGATACCCATCAGTAACAAAACGATGGGTTTATTGCCTTTTGCCAACACATCTAAAAAATCAATGCAGACATTGGGTACAGGAATGTGTAATACATTGATAAGCAAACCAATAGCCATGCCTTGCAAAGGTGGCAAACGTATTATTTTGTTTAAAATCACTTGAAAATCAACAGTACTATGCCCTTTTTTAGCAAAATAATTGCCAATCGAATAGACCAATCCGAAGACGACGACTGTGTTGCCAATATCAAACATGATTGCATAAACCAATGCATCGCGCCCCCAAATACCTTCAATGATAGGGAATGCAAACAAACCCGTGTTCAATCCTCCTGCACCCATCGTCAGCAATCCACGCATATCGTTTGGATATTTGCGAAACACAAACCACGCAATCAACAGCATCGTGCTGCCAAATGCTAAGGTCAGAACGGGTATCAAAAACAGGCTGCTTTCTAACTTTATCCGCATTGTTGAAACGACCATCAAGGCGGGAAATGTGGTGTGCATCAAAAAACGAGAAATTGTTTTCCCTTCTTTTTCCGTCACGTAGTTGTATTTTTTAATCAAATAGCCAAAAATTATCATGGCGAGAGTGATTAAAAACACGTCGTTGGCTTGGTTCATTTTGCTTTTTTATGCTGTTAATTGCTTTTATACTGAGGGGGTGTTTTTCGACCACAGATGACGTCATCTGTGGTCAAAAAAATCATAAATTCAACCAATAATTCATCTTCAAAACCAAAGCTCGATTGTTTCTTTCGAACGGCAATGTCCCGTGATTGTCCGTAAAAACGATAAAAAGATCGGACATCGGTTTGTAACGCCATTGCAAACGGCTGTTGACATTGAAATTATTAGCTTGGGTATTGTATTGCAAAAAAGTCGTCCAAATCAAGTTTTTTGAAAAGCTCAATTCCGTCTTGCTATTGATGAGATACAAAAGTGACCGCTTGTAAGGCTCTGGAAACTGCAAATCGTAACGTTCTAAACGCAAACCGAACACGCCCCACGGTGTTCTGCGATAATTTATGCCGGCACTCATGGACAATTGGTTGCCATTATAAAACTGACCTACTGTTAGGCGCGTTTCAAACCAAGTGTATTTCCTTTTGTCGGTGCTGTACATTATTGTACCGTTGGTAAAAACATATTTTGCGGGTGGTAACGGTACGTAATCCGTAAAAGCTGTATAAACAGGCAGTCGGCTGTCTTCGTTGCTCAACATAACAGTGAGTTCTGAAGTATTTCTGAATCGAATTTCGTTATTGATGTTCAAATTCCTGTTGTTTAAAGTATTGTCAAGATTCCAGACAAATTGCAAGAAAGGTTGAAACTTGATTCGGGCGATGGGGCTTGTTTTTTTTGGAAAGTAGCTGTAACCCCAAAACGAGGTGTTTTGCTTGTAACCAATCCTAAAAGAAGTGTCGAGCAAGGCATCATAATTGTCAAGGCGCTGAAAAAAATCCATACCGTCGAATAATTGGGACCCACGAGGCTTGATTGATTCAAAAACTCCCAGCGTTCGTTGTGGTACCAAAAGCCACCTTCAGCAAAATTGTTTCGATTTTTAACATCATGCTGTATTGAATGATGAAACAACGTCCAAGCATCCCATTGGTTGTTTTTTGACGTAAAAGCCAACTCGCCGCCTAAATCGCGGGCATAATCTGTTTTAGAGAATGTGCCATCTGAAAAGCCTTGTCGGTTCAAAAAATTCAATTTTATAAACGACCGACCCACCAACGATTGTTGGAACGCCACCGCCGAATAATTGTATGCTGATTGCCCATCCGTTTTGGCTGTCTGCATATTTAAAGCATTGATACGCAAACTTTTATTCAGATTGCCATTCAATTTGGTGCAAGATTGAGTGGGTACACGTTGCCCATTGGCTTGTCTATTTATAGGGTCTAACATCACCGCAATGCCGTCGCCATCTAAATAATTGACATCTCGTTTTAATGTGGGAATGATGTGACGGCTCGATGAATCGTAACAGGTATAACCTCGGGTCTTGTAACGCATCTTGAAATGACATGTGATTTGATTTGATTTTTTATCTTTCATTCTGATTTAAGTTTAAGAATAAAAAAATTCTATAAGCATTTACGAGATTTTTTAAATTTCGTAAATGTACGTTTTATCCATAAATAGAACGAATCAATAAACATTTCAAGGATTTACACCGTCTTTCTTTCTTAAAAAACCTAATTTTGCGCCTCATTTTCAGCAGTCGTTGTTACCCAACTATCACTTTACGCCTTGTCAAGGCATCATATTTTTCATTATTCACTTTACACTTTTCATTGACTATGCAATTATTAGACGGAAAATTTCTCGCCGAAACCATAAAATCAGAAATCAAATTAGATGTTGACCGCCTTTTAGCTACGGGCGGCAAAATCCCCCATTTAGCGGCTGTTTTGGTGGGCAACAATTCTGCAAGCGAGGCTTATGTGGGCAACAAAATACGCTCATGCGAGCAAGTCGGTTTTAAGTCAACCCTCATCAGACGCAGTGAAAATGTGACACAATCCGAGATTTTAGCAATTGTCAACGACATGAACAATGACGATGATATTGATGGTTTTATCGTCCAATTGCCTTTACCAAAACACATTGATGAATCGGTGATAACATTAGCGATTGACCCTAAAAAAGACGTTGATGGCTTTCATCCGACCAATTTTGGACGTATGACGCAAGGTTTACCTGCCTTTTTGCCTGCCACACCCGCGGGCATCCTCGAAATGTTGAAACGTTATAAAATTGAAACAGCGGGTAAAGAATGTGTTATCGTAGGTCGTTCCAATATTGTGGGCACCCCCCTCAGTATTTTGCTCTCCCGAAAAGGCTGGGACTGTACGGTGACGGTGGCACATTCACGCACTAAAAATTTAGCAGACGTTTGTCGTCGTGCCGACATCTTAGTTGCAGCAATCGGCGTGGCGCATTTCATCAAAGCAGACATGGTAAAAGAAGGGGCGGTCGTCATTGATGTTGGCATGAATCGCATTGAAGACAAAACGAAAAAAAGCGGTTCACGGCTCGTTGGCGACGTTGATTTTGACAATGTTGCGCCAAAAGCAAGTTATATCACGCCCGTTCCTGGTGGCGTTGGGCAACTGACGGTTGTGTCGTTGTTGCTGAATACTTTGCAAGCAGTGCTTAACAATGCATCAAAATAATATTGTTTTTTGTCATTCCGAGCGCAGCGAAGGAATCTGAAATTAAAATTTTAGATTCCTTCGCTGCGCTCGGAATGACAAAAAAACTGCGTATGTTTTTCAAATAATATCCACTTAAAATGCTATTTGTAAATACACAAAACATTGTTAACCAATAATTTAAGAAATTCACCATTCACCATTCACCATTCACCATTCACCATTCACCATTCACCATTTAAAAAGTTATGAACTATTACGCCATCGAGATGACGACCCCTCAGTATTCAGAGGAAAAAGCTGAAATACTGATTGCCCTTTTGAGTGATTTGCCTTTTGATACATTTGAAGTCGGTGAAACAACTCTGAAAGGCTATATTTTGGAGAAAGATTGGACAAAAAACGCCGTGCAACAAACTTTGGAAATCAGTCAAGGTTTTGGTTTTTCATTTCAAGAAACTTTTATTCCTTATCAAAATTGGAATGTTATTTGGGAGTCAAACTTCCAACCGATTCGGGTAGATGATTTTGTCGGTTTACGTGCCGATTTTCATCCACCTACTGAGGGGGTCGTTTTTGATTTGGTGATTAATCCCAAAATGGCTTTTGGGACAGGGCATCACGAGACAACTTATATGATGATGCAGTTGATGCGCGACATGGACTTTGTTTCTAAAAAAGTCCTTGATTATGGTTGCGGTACGGGCATTTTAGCCATTTTAGCCTCAAAATTGGGCGCAACAGATTTAGAAGCGGTGGACATTGAGGAAGCGAGTTATGAGAATACGCTTGAAAACAACGGCATCAATGATGTGCACAATGTCAAGGCTTTTTGTGGTACGCTCGATGTCATTCCGTCCGCTAATTTCGATATTATTTTAGCCAATATCAATCGTAATGTTATTCTTTACTCCCTTTCTGATTTGAAAAGCCGTTTGAAAAAGGGCGGTACTCTTTTGATTTCAGGCTTTTTGAAACAAGATGAACACATTCTTTTAGATGCCACTCAAAAAGAAGGTTTTCAACACATTGTTACCCAACAACGCGGGAATTGGTTGTGTATGAAGTTAGTTGATAATGGTGAATAACTTAATGGTGAATGGTGAATTGGGCGCATTATTCTCAATTCAACATTCAACATTATCAACTATAAACATAATTTCACAAGCACTTTTTTCGTTTTTAACACTTGAATGAATACGGTTTGATTATTTCATTATTCGTAAATACTTAGTTTAGATCATTGTGTGGTCTAAACTAAATATTTACCACTATTCAATATTCGTTAATCAATATTCAATATTCACCGAGTGTTTTAAACCGAAATTAAATGTTTGACTACATGAAAAAGCATATTCTTTGTCTACTTACCTTATTTATTATCTTTAATATTCAGGCTCAGTCGTCATCAGTTAGGACGGGTGAAACAGAATCGCCTACCGAATTCCTTAAAAAAATGGAGGCTTATGTGACTTTAAGCCAGCAACAATTGTCTGTTAAAACGTATAAAGAATTTGAAAAGAAGTTCAAAAGTGGCGGTTTTACGGAAGAGGAAACGACACGCTTAATGGCTGTTTGCAACGATATGTTGTCAGCGCATCTAAATGCGACTCCTTATTTTACGGATTTTTTGATGAGTAGTACGCTCCTCGAATCGGGCGCAAAGGATTCTCGATTTGAGAAATGGCTGTCTGTTTTAGAACCTATGATTGCAGATGCACTACAAGTTAAGAAATATGTACCGATTCGACAATTTTTAGATTTTTCAACGAGCTTTTTTGAAAATAATGCTTTGTATTTTGGTAACAATACGATTAATTGGTTTGCCGACAACCGCGATTATGTTTGGAAATTTGATAAGGGCACCCCCTCAGTAGTATGGGAAAAATTGAACATTACAGCCGCTTACAAAAAAGATTCGATTATTATTAAGGATACCAAAGGCGAATTTTTTCCTGTAACAAAAGAATGGCAGGGCAACGGTGCGGAGGTGACTTGGGAACGATTTAATAACAAGGACATTGTCTGCAAACTCGGTATATATTCGATTGACGTATCGAAAGGATTTTATAGAGCAGAAAAGGCATTTTTGAAATACCCAGCTTTGTTTCCTGATAAAGACATTGAAGGCGTTTTTGAAGATAAAGTTAATTTTGGTAATTCCACAGTAGAAAATTCTTATCCGCGTTTTGAGTCCTACCAAAAACGCTTGAAAGTGAGCAATATTGGCAAAAATATTCAATACGAAGGCGGTTTTCGATTGTTTGGCATGACCGTTTTTGGTTATGGCACTCAAGAAGAAAAAGCCAATTTGATGATAAATGACAGCAAAAAAGGCAACCGCATCTTTAGGTCAACATCAGAGTTGTTTGTCATACGGAAAGATGAAAGTATTGCCTCCGAAATTTCAGAAGCGGTGCTTTACTTCGGAAAAGATTCGATTTACCACCCCTCAGTAAATTTGAAAATGAATGTGGCTGAAAATGTTTTGATGCTTGACCGTGGCGAAAGGGCAAGTCAACGCCACCCTTTTTCCAACTCTTATCATCAGGTCAATATGGACTTGAATAAAATAAAATGGTTTATTGATAAGGATTCTATTGTTTTGGGCGACAAACAGGCGGGTTATGGTGCCAATAATAACAAGGCTATGTTTGAATCGTTTAAATTTTTTAGTGAGCCAGACTTCCGAAAGTTTCAGAATATCTCGACCCGCAATCCTGTCATTGTTTTGAAAATGTACAGTGATCAAGTCCAAAAACGCACTTTAAATGCAGACGAAGCGGCACGACAAATTAACCCTAAAATGGATGCGAGTATGATTCAAGGCCTGTTATACGAATTGGTATCTAACGGTTTTGTTAATTATGATTCAGAAAAAAAAACTTTGGAACTCAAAGATAAAGTGTTTCACTATTCCTTAGCCAATCAAAAAAAAGTAGATTACGACGTGTTGCGTATCTCCTCAGAGACGACGAAAGAAAATTCAAATTTTTTCCTCAAGGATACGACCATTTTAATCAACGGCGTGAGAGGTATTGAGTTAAGCAATATACAAAAAATTCGCATTGTTCCCAGAGACCAAGAACTCGTTCTTAAACACAATCGCAATTTTGATTTTGATGGGCGCATGTTTGGTGGTTTTGCGCTTTTTTATGGTACTAAATTTCATTTCGATTATGACCTTTTTGATATTAAGGTTGATTCCCTGCGGTATCTCGATTTATATTTGAAAACAGGTGAAGACCAATATAAACGCCCTATTGCATCGGCGATTAACTCAAGGCTTGAGCATTTGCGCGGTGTTTTGTTGATTGATGCACCTAATAATAAATCGGGACGTGAGCCTATCAAGATGATGCCTTCTTTTCAGTCCAAAGATTATAGTTATGTATTTTATGATTTACCAGAAACGCAAGGAGGCATATACGAACGCGATTCATTTTATTTCAAATTGGATAAATTTAACCTCGATGGTCTCGACAGCCTTCAGCGCAGTCAGTTGAACTTTAAAGGAACGATGATATCTGCTCAAATTGTTCCTGATTTCAGAGAGACTTTGACTTTGCAGCCAGATTCTTCATTAGGCTTCATAAACCGAACACCTACTGAGGGGTATCCGCTTTACAGTAATAAAGGCAACTTTAAAGGCAGTATAAGCTTGAATAACAAAGGTTTTTGGGGTAAAGGTTCCGTCAAATATCTCGATGCAACCATTGAATCTCAAGATGTTGTATTTCATCCAAAACAGATGTTCGCAAGTGCTAAGGTCTTTGATTTGAAAGAAAATCGCACAAACAATGTGCCTCAAGTGACTGCACCTGGCGTTCAGATTAATTGGAAGCCACATAATGATTCTATGTATTTGACGTCAAAAGATTCTGCTTTCAAGTTTTTTCCAGAAGGCAATTATACGATGCGCAATACCATAATCTTAACCCCAAGTGGTGTAAAAGGTATGGGTACATTTGAATGGGAAAAAGGTTATATGAAGTCCAAACTGTTTTCTTTCGGAAGCAAATATGTCCAATCTGATACCATGACATTGAGTATTCGCGCCGTATCAAATCTGTCCGACCAATTGGCTCTTGATACAAGAAACATACGCGGTAAAATTGATTTCGATATCCAAAAAGGCTTTTTTAAATCCAATTCTGAAGATGTGATGACCTCAATGCCAGGTGTCAAAACCAATACAACGATTAATGAGTTTGATTGGGATTTGCAATCTGAAATTATTGATTTTAATGCAAATGGCAAGCCCGCTTATTTCGTCAGTGCTGAAAAAGAACAGGATTCACTCAATTTTTTAGGCAAAAAAGCATCTTACGACCTAAAATCGAATTTATTTAAAATCGGTGGTGTGGATTATATTAAGACCTGTGACGCTTTTGTTTATCCAGATTCTAACAAAATACAAATTGAATTGGGTGGTGCCATGACCACTTTGATGAATGCCCGCATCGTTTGCGATACAATCACCAAGCATCACGTTATCAACCGTGCAACCGTCAATATCAAAGGACGGAAGGAATATACTGCCAATGGTTTCTATGAATACAACGTGGCAGGTAAAAACCAAGAAATTCAATTTGACAACATCATCGGGCAGCGTGTCGGCACGGGCAATCGCAACCAAAAACGGACAGAGACAGCCGCCACGGGAACGGTCAAAGCAGAAGATGATTTTTTAATTGATAAAAAAACGACTTTCAAAGGAACGATTGCCTTGTCGTCGGGTTCAAAAAACCTTCGTTTTGATGGTTTTGCGCACTTTGAGCATGACAATTTGCCCAATCGTCAATGGTTCAGCATCTACTCCAACGCCGACAAATCGGATTTGGCTTTGAGTTATAATCTGCCTAAAAACGAAGAAGGACAGAACTTGAACACAGGTATTTTTATCAGTAAAGAAAATGCCCAAGCCTATCCGAGTGCGATGATGCCCTTGAGTTTTGCCAAAGATCGACCGATTATAGATGTCAGAGGCGTTTTTAAATACAATGCTGCCACTGACCAAATCATTTTTGGCGATTCACTCAAAGTTTTGGGCAGTAGTTTGCAGGGCAATAAAATGATTTATGACAACCGTACAGGTGCGCTCAATGCAGAAGGCAAATTGACATTAGGCGGTAGTTTGCAATACATCAATGTTCTGGCGGCGGGAACAGCAAAAACCAAATTTCTGCCACCGACCGATGAACTGAGAGACTCAAACGGTATCAAAGGCAGCCCCCTCAGTATAGAAGCGATGTTTGGCATACAGATGCACATTCCAGATAAATTGTTGAAAATCATGGCAGCCGATATTCAAGCAGGCTCTTTTGACGCACTCGATTCAGACTTTAAAAAAGACGATTTCAGCGACAAGGCGCTGACTGAATTTATTTCAGATGAAAAGGACTATAAGAAAACCCTGAACGAAATGAAGGAAAAAACGCTGGATATGCCTAATAAATACAATGATTTCAGCTTTTTATTCAGCCGTGCCATGATGCGGTGGAATCCTGAATTGCAAAGTATGGTCAGTTATGGCTCAAAAGCGGATTTGAACAGCGTACTCGGGATTCCGATTAATAAAAAAATTACCGCTTGGGTTGAATTCAAAATGCCGTCGAACAACGACGACCGCGTTTATGTCTATATCAAAACAGCGAACGACTTTTTCTACTTCTTTGGTTATCAAAAAGGTGTACTCGGCATCACCTCTACGAATCCAAAAATGGAAGAAGAATTTAACAAAATCAAAACCAAAGAACGCATCGCCAAAACCAAAGACGGTAACCTCGAGCTGCAATGGGAAGACCCAGGTAAAGGTGAGATGTTTGTGCGGCGGATGCAGAATGCGCAAGGGAAGTAAGATTTGGGGGTTAGAATACAGATCTGACCGATTTTCATAGATTTACGTTGATTTTTTTCATACGCCGACATTGCGCTCAAGGTTGGGGAACTTTCAAAGTTCTCCAACCTTTTTACAACTACAAAAATTGTATGAAAACGTTTTTTTTGTTAGCAACCTTTTTGTTTTAATCTATATTTGTAAGGTATTCTAATTGAGGAAATACCCCCTCAGTATAAAAGCCTATTTTTGACTAAAATCTCTTAAAATCATGAAAAAAACTCTTCTATTCTCCTTTGCCTTATTCATACTCCAAACTGTCAACGCACAAGAATTGAGGATATGTTTAAGAACATGGAAATGAAAATGACGTTTTTTATCAATGATAAAGACGATGTAGAAAAAGCGATGTTAAAAATGGTAATAAACGGACAGTCATTTGATTCAGATGTCGTTTTTGAATACGATATAGAAGTGACGCTTAAACCACCACCGCCACCTGCCGAAAAGAAAGATTAGCGTATTCAAAAAAATCGGATTGGAAATCCTTTTGTTTTGTAAAAAAAATAGACAGCTTTTATTTTTACAACTCGATTTGCTTGCATCAAAGATATTTTCTTTAAAATTGCAAATTCAACCACAAAACAATCAATTTTATGCAAACAGAAACAGCCGTAGAGATAGAAAAAATTGAAGTAGAACCCGCTTATGTCATGCCTTATGTACAAAGAGACGTAAGTTGGTTGAGTTTCAATTATCGGGTTTTGCAAGAGGCAAAAGACCCCTTAGTGCCTTTGATGGAAAAATTGAAATTCTTAGCCATTTACTCATCCAACCTCGATGAGTTTTTCCGCATCCGCATTGCGCAACACCGCAGTTTGATTCGAATATCTAAAAAAACGAAAAAGGAACTGCATTACAATCCGAAACAAACATTAAAGGCGTTGTTGAAGATTGTCAATGATCAACAGATTGAATTCAGCCGCATTTTTATTGATGAAATCATTCCTGCGCTGCGTGAGCACAATATTTTCATGCTTCGTCGCCTTGATTTGAAGAATGAACAAAAAGAATTTGTGGAGGCTTATTTTCAAGAGAACCTGTTGCCCTTCGTACAACCCGTTCTCCTTGTGAAAGATAAAGTCCGCTTCTTTTTGAACAATGCCGCCTTGTATTTGACGGTTGCCTTGATACCCAAAGACAGCTATACGTCGAGAACAGAATATGCGATTGTCAAAATTCCAAGCGATTTCTTACCGCGTTTCATCGTTTTGCCTTCAAAAAATGGGCGGCATGAAATCATAATGCTCGACGACATCGTGCGGCATTCAGTCTCATATTTGTTTCCGGGTTATGATATTGTAGATACATATTCGATTAAATTGACCCGCGATGCAGAACTGTATATTGACGATGAATTTACTGGCAATTTGATACTAAAAGTCAAGTCGAGCCTACAAAAACGGAATGTTGGACCCGCTTCCCGTTTTGTTTTTGACCGCACAATACCGAAAGAATTTCTCGATTTTTTGAGTGATACCTTCAATATTGAAAAGAGTGATATGCTGCCCGAAGGTCGTTATCACAACAATTTCGACTTCTTTAAATTTCCAGATTTTGGCTTGTCGCAACTCAAATATAAGCCGATGCCGCCACAACCTTATCCTGCTTTGGAGGATGCGGAAGACTTTTTCGGCGTTGTTTCAAAGAATGACCACCTTCTGCATTTTCCTTATCAGAGCTATGAATCGGTCATTAAGTTTTTTGAAGTCGCTGCGGAGGACCCCTCAGTAACGCACATAAAAATCGTACAATATCGTGTAGCACGCAAAAGCCGTATCATGCGGGCTTTGATGCAAGCCGTTGAAAATGGCAAACAAGTATCTGTTTTTATCGAAGTGAAGGCTCGATTCGATGAAGAAGCGAATATCAAATGGGGCGAGGCGTTGCAAAAAGCAGGTGTGTCTGTTTATTATTCTATGCCGGGCATAAAAGTGCATTCAAAATTGGCTTTGGTCAGTCGGAAAGAAGGACGAAAAGAGAAGCTGTACGCCTATCTCGGCACAGGTAACTTTAATGAAGATACGGCAAAAGTCTATTCTGATTTGTGTATTTTTACAACCGACGAACGCTTGACAAAAGAAATGGCACAGGTTTTCCGCTATCTCGAAACCTCTAAAAAGGAAGGAATTCTACCGTTTAAACATTTATTGGTCGGTCAATTCAATCTTAGAGATGAATTAACTGCTAAAATTGACCGTGAAATTGCCCATGCTAAGGCGGGTAAATCTGCTTCGATAATTCTAAAATTGAACAGTATTTCTGATAGAGAGATGATTCAAAAACTATACGATGCATCGCAAGCGGGGGTGAAAATTAAGATAATTGCGCGGGGGATTTGTTCCCTCGTACCCGGTATTAAAGACTTCAGCGATAACATAGAAGTTATCACTATCGTTGACCGTTTCTTAGAACATGCCCGTATTTTTATATTTCACAATAATGGAAAAGACGAAGTTTATCTGTCGAGTGCCGATTGGATGACGCGCAATTTGTCGCATCGAGTAGAGACATCGTTTCCGATTTATGATCCAAAATTGAAACAGATTATCAAACAGGTCATTGATTTTCAATTGGTGGACAATGTCAAAGCCCGTATTATCAATGCTGAACAAGACAATACTTACCGCAAAGATGATAACGAAATTGCCATGAGAACACAAATTGAGACGTATTATTATTTCAAACGTTTGGAGAGTATGGTTGAAACAAATGCTGTGTAGATACTGATAACTTAGTATAGCTCAATTGAGTACTTAAAAAAGCCGTTAGGCATGGTAGTCTGTTGCACTTTTTGAAAGGCTTTAGTGCAATTAGTAAGTTATTATTTTTTCTGTTAGACTTTTATAATCGAAATAAAGTGCTATTTTTGTATGGTAAACAATCACTTTTAACTCTTTTTCAATAACAAGAAAATGATTTATTATGAAACATATTAAAGAAGTTAAAAAGTCAAAACAACACAAAGTTATTGTTAATCCCGAGTTGGATAAATATGACGATATGCCTGTGTTTCAAAACAAATTGGATATGGCGGCGGCTTTTTTAGAAAAACATCCGCTACCAGAATCTTTGATGCAGGATATTAAAAGCAAGCGTATTCAATATCTTTTTGAGCAAAATATGTCTGTTGAACAAATGGCGCAACGTTTATCATTGACTAAATCGGAAATCCTTTTGAACCTTCAAAAGTTGGGTTTAATGGCAACTTTGGAATAACTGAAAAAACAGTAATTTAGGTTGAATAAAAAAAAGCCTTGTCCTTCGTACTTCGTCGGGCAAGGTTTTTTTTGTTGTTTTACTGAGGGGTACACAATCCCGATTCTTTCGGGAAGGGACTTTTCTGTTTCTAACTCTCACGTTAGAGACGTGGGGTTATAATATGTTGCGCCTCTGAAGAGGCTTACGAGCGATATACGTTGTGCCAGCAGTTATTTATTTTTCTTCACTTGCCCACTTATCTGCAAACGACTCCGCTTGGTCTAAAACCTTCGTCACTGAAACTGTATATTCTCCCGTCGTCGGGTCATCAGGTGGATATTTATACTTCCGCAATATCCTTTTTATCATAACCCGCAGTTTAGCTTGCACGTTTTCTTTGATTTGCCAATCTATGGACGTGTTTTTACGAACACTTTCCACCAATTCGTGGGCAATCGCTTTTAAAGTCACATCGCCTAAGATTGTTTCTGCCGTTGGATTTGCCGCCAAAGCATCATAAAAAGCCAATTCATCAATACGAAGATTCAACTTTTCACCGCGTTTGTCGGCTTCTTTTATGTCTTGTGCGAGTTTTATGAGTTCTTCTATTAATTGCGCGGCTTCTATCAAGCCGTTTTGATAACGTTTGACGGCTTGGGCTAAGAGTTCAGAGAATTTTTTGCTTTGTACAAGGTTTGTACTTGAACGACTTTTGATTTCATCGTTCAATAAACGTTTTAACAATTCTAAGGCTAAGTTCTTTCTCGGCAAATCACGGATTTGATTCAAGAAATCATCGGTCAATATCTCAATGCTTGGTTTTGCGATACCTGCTGCTTCAAAGACATCTATGACTTCTTTTGAAATAATCGCATCATTGATGATTTGACGAATGGCGGTTTCGACATCTTCGGTGCTGACTTTTTTTGTTTGTTCTTCAAATTTTGCAAAACGGGCTTTGATGGCTTGAAAGAAAGCTAAATCATCGCGTATTTCAAAGGCTTTTGGATTGGGTGTTGATAATCCAAAGGCTTGTTGCAGTTTCGTGACGTGTTCTTTGAATCGTTGCTTGCCATTCCGACCATCTTCTGTTTTCAGTCCTAAAATATAATCGGACGCATCGAGTATGAATTGTAGTTTGTGTCTTGGGTCGAGTGTGAAATACTTTTGATACTTGAATGTGCCGAACATATCTGCAACAATCGAATGCAATTCCAACATCTTCGCAACAGCTTCTTCTTGGTCAAAGGTCAATTGTCCTTTACCTTTTGCATCGGTGTATATTTGTAGGGCATTCTTTAAATCTTGAAAGATACCGATATAATCAACAATGAAACCACCTTCTTTGTCGCCGAATACACGATTAACCCTTGCAATGGCTTGCATTAGATTGTGTCCACTCATCGGTTTGTCAATATATAAGGTGTGCAAACACGGCGCATCAAAACCCGTCAGTAACATATCCCGCACAATAATCATTTTTAAATCATCTTGTGGGTCTTTGAGTCTATCGCTGATTGCTTTTCTTTTGGCTTTGTTGCGGATATGTTCTTGCCAATCCAAAGGGTCGGTGGCAGAACCTGTCATGATGATTTTTATTGCGCCTTTGTCGTCGGCTTTGTCGTACCATTCGGGACGCAATTTTATGATTTCATCGTGTAAAGCCACACAGATGCGGCGACTCATACACACAATCATACCTTTGCCTTTGACGGCGGCGGTTTTGTTTTCAAAATGGGTCACCAAATCCAAAGCCACTTGTGTCAAGCGTTGTGTACTACCTACAACGGCTTCTTTACTTGCCCATTTTGCAAAACGTTTTTGTCTGTCTGTTAATTCATCATTTTCTGTGAGTTCTTCTACTTTTTCGTCTAATATCTTTTGGTCGGATTGGCTTAGTTCTATTTTGGCGAGACGGCTTTCGTAATAGATTTTCACTGTTGCGCCATCTTCTACGGCTTGTTGAATGTCGTAAACATCTATATAATTGCCAAATACGGCTTGTGTGTTTTTATCTGCGCTTTCTATTGGTGTACCTGTAAATCCGATGAAAGACGCTTTCGGTAAAGCATCGCGCATATTTTTAGCGTAACCATCAATGAAATCGTATTGGCTTCTATGGGCTTCGTCGGCAATGACGACAATATTACTTCTGTTCGACAATTCAGGATATTTATCGCCTGATATTTCGGGCATAAACTTCTGTATCGTTGTGAAAACAACGCCGCCCGATGCAACGGCTAATTTTTCTTTTAAATCTTCTCTGTTTTCGGCTTGTTTGGGCTTTTGGCGAATCAGTTGTTCGCAATTGCCGAAGGTTTCAAACAGTTGTTGGTCTAAATCGTTTCTGTCGGTCAAAACAACGATGGTTGGATTGTTCATCGCTTCGTTCAAAACCAATTTGCCTGTATAAAAAACCATACTTAAACTTTTGCCGCTGCCTTGTGTATGCCAGACAACACCTGCGCGTCTGTCGCCAAGTGGTTGTTCATCCACACTTTTTAAACCATACTGAGGGGGTGGTTCGTTGAGGTTATTCTCGGAATAAGATGCGCGAATCGTTGATTCAATTGCGCGATTAACGGCGTAGTATTGATGATACGCGGCTATCTTTTTTATCGTTTTTTCTTTTGTTCTTTCAAAAACGATAAAGTGACGGATGACATCTAAAAGCGTTTCTTTATTCAACAAACCGAGTATCATGGGTTCCATTTCGGCTTGTTTGTTGGTGTCAATGATGGTGATACCGTCTGCGGTTTTCCATTCCATGAAGCGGCTGTAATCGCTGCTTAATGTTCCTGCTTTGGCATACCAACCATCGCTGACCATCATAAAGGCATTGTATGTGAAAAGCGAAGGAATGAGTTGTTTATATGTTTGCAATTGATTGAAAGCGGCTTTGACATTCGCGTTTTCATCCACAGCATTTTTTAATTCTATCACAACCAAGGGTAAACCATTGACAAACAGCACAATATCGGGGCGTTTGTTTTGGTGGTTTTCAACAACCGTGAATTGATTGACAGCGACAAATTCATTTCTATTGGGATTTATATAATCCAATAACCAAACTTTATCCGTTTTGGTTTTGCCTTCGCCGATACTGAACTTTACATCTACCCCCTCAGTAAGAAAGCGATGAAAGGCGGCGTTGTTATCCAAAAGATTGATACTTATTGTTCTCAAAACCTTTTTAAAGGCTTCTTCTTTGGCTTCGGCGGGAATTGTGGGATTGAGTTTGTCTATCGCTTTGCGTAAGCGACCTTCTAAAACAACATCTTTGTAGCTGCGTTCTTTGCCGTCGGCAATGTCGGGACCATACAAAACGGTATAACCTAAATCATCTTGCAGAATGGTTAAGGCGATTTGTTCAATATCGTTTTCGGTTATAAAGTGGCTCATTTGTTTTGGAATTTAAATAGTGGGTAAATGTTATGAGATTATATAGTGATGCAACAAATGACTTCTAATGCACAGTATCAAATCAATTGTGCGGTATTCAATTTCGTTAAGCCTTTTTTTAAAAAAACATCGTTGGCAAATAGTTTTGTTTTGCGGGTACTCCATTCGTTGAGACTTTTTTTGACGGTCTCCAAATCCTTTGTTTGGTCTCGATGCGTTATAAAATCAAGTGTTGAAAGCAATTCTAAACCAAAATCACTGTAAAAACCTGTTAAAAACGTTTGTGTTTGTTCTACAATCTCTTTTTCTTTATTGTATTGTGGTTGTGATAAAAAAGCTAAAACATCTTGCTCGGCATCCATCAACAGATTTAAGGCATCGAAAGGTTTTTTATCTTTACTGCTAAAACCCATGATGTAGCTGCCGTTCAAGTAATATAAAACGTGTTTGACTTTACCTGAATAAGGTCCATAAAAATTGGCTTGATAATCTAATTTGAATATATCTTTTGCACCAAAACGTTGTAAAAAATAACAAATCTTCTCACTCGAAAACTCTGACACAAACTCTCCATTGCGAACTAAATCATAAAGAACAGCTAAAAGCATCGCTCGCGCAGGTGTTAAGGCAACGCGCTCTTTTTTCAATATTTCTTTGACGGTGGCATTGGGTTCGTAAATGCGAATCGTGCAATTAAGTCCCGATAAATAACGATTCATCAAGTTTTTTACTTTGTACCAATCTAATCCGCCATTTCCTGCACCTAATGGGGGAATCGCAATAGATGCCCATTTCTGCTCTTGAATGATTCTGACCAAATCTATCAAACCTTGTTCAATATAGGTATATTCAGAAGGTTTGCGCCAATCGGTTTTTGTCGGAAAATTAATGATTGTCTTTTTCCCATAAAGCAACGATTGGTCTTCGACGACCAATAATTGACCGATTTGTAGCGTCCCATCTTTACAGGCTTGGGCATATTGTCGGTAATTATTCGGAAATTCTTTTTTGAATTGTAAAGCAATGCCTTTACCCATCACCCCCACAGTATTGACGGTGTTCACAAGGGCTTGCGCTTGACTTTCAAAGATATTGCCTGTTATATATTCTATCATTTTAAAAATAATAATTTGGTCTGACGGCTATTTTTTCAGTAGGAATGCCCAAATCAGTAAGTTGGGTCTTCGCAGTTTCGTTATATACAACATAACCCAATAGTGCAGATAAAGGTATGTCATTTGCAACTAAAAACTCTGCTTCTTTGCGCCTTTTTAAATCTAATTCTTCATTCCAATACAAAGCTGATATCGCTTCAAAATCTAAGATATTATGAACAATCCCAACTTCTTTTTTGCTGTAAAAGCTACTCAAAGCATCTATTGCGTGTCCATCGGTAAAAACAAAATCTAAACCTGTATCTATCATCTTTTGGACACTACTCACACAATATACGATTTTTTCAGGCGAAGTGAGCTTGACACCATTGAACCCTTTTTGTATCACATAAAGCATGGGCATCCGATAGCCAAAGTAAAAAGGAATATAATCTCCTAATTTTTCACCATTTGGCATCTCAAAACGATGGCGTGTATTGATTAACCCCGCATCTGCAATGGGGACATATTTCTGATTCCGATTGGACGAAGTGATATGTGTTATCCCATTTTTCAGAATATGCGGCATATTCTCAATATGCGTCATGCGGAAAAGGTATATTTTATTTAAATCTGACTTACGCATCAAACCTTTCTTTTTTGTCGCAAGATAACCATTTTAAGAAAACACTTAAACTTCGTATCGCTTTTAACAACCCCTTCAGTATTAACGCCTTTTCTTGCCCTTCGCTTTTGTCATTCTGAACGCAGTGAAAGAATCTAAATAAACATGAAAAACAGATTCTTTCACTGCGTTCAGAATGACAAAAAAAGCAACCCCCTCAGTATCATCGCCTTTTTACACTGTTATTTCCCCTTTCATCAGCTTGGGTAATAAGCTGTCGCGCAGGGTCGTGAGCGTTTGCGTTTCTTCTACATTTGCTTCCATACGTTCAAAAAGAGGTGTTGCCACATCATTAAACCTTTTTAATACATCATCAGAAGGCAAATTGATTGCTAAATTATTTAAAATTTCAGTCGTTAAACTTGGCACAGCAGAACCAATATTCATTGTAGCTAAATTAAATTCTTTCAATAAAAAGAATAAATACTTACCGTAAATGGGCTTATTTATCTTTGTATAAAACATCGTATCAACAGACCAAAATGGTTTATTCAAATAAAATAAATTACTTAATGTGCCTTTTCGTGGAATAAGTACAGATTCTTTTTCATAAAGAGGTTTATTGACGTATCTCATTATTCCTCCAGAACCATAAACAGGAATATCGCCACTTTCAAGATGTTTATGGTCTTTTCCATATTTAATGACTACTAAATCTTTTAATTTAACTTCACGCCACCCCTCAGTATTTTCCCCATTTTTCACCAAACACATCTCTTTAAATAACGTTTGTGCTATTGCTTCAAGCGTCGCGTTGGTTTGGCGGTTCAGTTCTATTTTATCATCTATACTTGTTAAGATGGCGGCGATGCGGGTTTGGGTTTGTATATCAGGTATATTGATTTCAAAATCTTCTATTATTACTTTAGACAAAGCGTTTCGTGTTGCACCACCAGAAGATAAACCTAACATAAAATTTTTGTAACTTGGGTTAAGTAGATAGTATTTTAAAAAAGCATTGTTTATATTTTCGTTAGGACGAAGAATTGCAACATGCTGATTGACTCTTGCAGGTAGTATTTCTTTTGGCACTTGACAAACTCTTGCTACACTATCTCCTGTAATATTAATCAAAACATCATTTTCTTCTAATTTTACATTGTTCAGCTTTTTTGCTTCCTCTTCTTTTATATAAACTAACCCATTGTATGAAAATGAAAAATCTAAAACATTTTGACTACGAATTAATGCGTATTCACCCGAATCATGATATACTTCTTTGCCGCCTCTTGGTGTTGCTCCTGAACCTATTTTAGTACAAACTTCACCTAACTTATATTTCTTCCACTCTTTAAAATCCATACCCAATCTCCTTTAACTATTAATGAATTATTTTAAAAACCAATGATATTTTAAAGCTACCGAAAACTCATCTATCATCTTGTAACCCCTCGTTTCAACGAGGGGATTTACGCCACACGCCCCCTCACATCTATCATCTTTTCAGACCATCACATCTAATTAACGCTTTTTGATGTGCTATTTTGAAAAGAAGATAGATGTGAGAGGTGGATTTTTATTGTCCCCTCGTTGAAACGAGGGGTTACAAGATGATAGATGTTTTTTCAAGGCGGCTTTAAAATCCATACCCAATCCCATTTAAATGTTCCCGAATCGTTTTTTCCAAAACCGCACTTTGCGCGAACTGTTCTGCAAGCGTAGCTGTCAAACCTTGCATTTTTTCTTCAAAAGGCACAAGGTCTTCTTCTTCGGCTTCCGTCCCGACATAACGTCCGGGCATCAAGACATAATTATTTGTTCTGACTTCTTCAATCGTTGCGGCTTTGCAAAAACCAGCGATGTCTGTGTAGTTGCCGTTTGCGTTTCGCCAATTGTGGTAAGTATCTGCAATCTGATTGATGTCCCCCTCAGTCAATTCTCGATTTCTGCGGTTTGTCATCACGCCGAGTTTGCGGGCATCAATAAACAAGATTTCATTATCTCGCTTAGTTCTGTTTTTAGACATAAACCACAAACAAGCGGGAATCATCGTATTAAAAAACAATTGAGCGGGCAGAGCGACCATGCAATCAATCAAATCGGCTTCAATCATATTTTTGCGAATATCCCCTTCGCCACCCGAATTGCTGTTCATACTGCCGTTTGCGAGAACAATGCCTGCTGTTCCGCGTGGACTTAATTTATGGACAAAATGCTGTAACCACGCATAGTTTGCATTACCTGTCGGCGGCACACCGAATTTCCATCGAATATCATCTCTTAGTTGCTCTCCACTCCAATCACTGATATTAAAAGGTGGATTTGCCATGACAAAATCCGCTTTGAGGTCTTT